>NZ_JBNXVS010000037.1:0-66973 GCF_050565655.1 Nodosilinea sp. AN01ver1
CGCACGGACTCATCAAGTCCTACAAGAAGCGATTGAATCTGCTTATTCTCAAGTCACTTTAAAGGATATTCGCAGCTGGTTCACAAATGACTGTTACTGTACCTCATCCGAATGAGAACCGCTATAGACCAGAAGTATGGTTTTGACACGGTAGTAAACTAAAACAACTAATGAATTACCAAATCACAAATTAGCTGCCGAATCGCAACTTCATTTGAGGGCGTGGTCGATTCATCTGGACTTATGACGAAGGAGCGGCAGTCATAATATTTTACAGGCTGCCTTTCACCGTCAATGCTAACAGTAACTCGATATTGCCAGACATATTTCGCGCTGCGTTTAATGGTTTCAAGACATACCTGATGGCTCGCTACATCTTGACAGAAGATGCCGATGCTGGCATCAGCATTATAGACCGGTAATCCTAATATCCAAATCAACCCGGCGATCGCCAAAATAAACGCTTTTACCACTGCTTTGCCTTTGGCTCAATTCATCTCAAGTCATAGCCAAACAAATTGGGATCTACATCACCCAAGTTCAAATCGCTGAGGCCATATTCAGTCCAGCGACTATCGACTAGTGCAGCGGTGTCAGGGTCGGGGGTAAGTTCTTCGCTCCAGGGGCGATCGGTTTCGGGGTAGACCTTGGTGGTGGCGTCGATGCCCATGCGGCTGCCGAGGCCAGGTCTTTCGGTGGCAAAGTCGAGCTTATCGAAGGGATTGTTTGGCAGAATAAATACGTCGCGCACGGGATCGACCTTAGAGGTGACGGCCCACATCACCTGGCGGGGGTCGCGAATGTTGATGGCTTTATCGACCACGATCACAAACTTGGTGTAGCTAAACTGCGGCAGCGCCGACCAAAAGGCCAAGGCCGCCCGCTTCGCCTGTCCAGGATACGACTTTTCAATCGAGAGCACCGCTGCTTTGTAGCTCAGGCCTTCCATCGGCAAAAAGAAGTCCTGAATTTCGGGCACCTGCTGGCGCAGAATCGGGTTGTAAATGCGGTTGAGGGCGATCGCCATCATGGCGTCCTCCTTGGGGGGGCGACCGCTAAACGTCGTCATGTAGATCGGGTTTTTGCGGTGGGTCATACAGTGAAACCGCAGCAGGGGGGCGGCTTCGTTGACGCCGCCGTAGTAGCCAATGTGGTCGCCAGCGGGGCCATCGACGGCGGTTTCGCCAGGGGTGATGGTGCCCTCCAGCACGATTTCAGAGGCGGCAGGCACCTCAAGATCGACAGTTTTGCATTTGGCCAGACTTAGCCCCTTGCCCGCATACAGCCCGGCGAACAGCCACTCTGACAGGTCTATAGGCAGCGGTGTGGCGGCGGCGAGAATGACCAGCGGATGTACCCCGATCGCGATCGCCACCTCTAGCTTTTTGCCCATTTCTGCGGCTTTGCGCAGATGGCGGCTACAGCCCCGCACCGACAGCCACTGCACCGTGGCGGTGTGCTTAGACTGTAGCTGAAGGCGGTAGACCCCAATGTTGGGAATATTGGTTTCCGGGTCTTTGGTGATCATTAGCCCCAGGGTAATTACCTTATCGGCATCGCCGGGGTAGACCCGCAGCAGGGGAATTTGGCTGAGGTCTACCGCGTCGCCCTTGAGCACCACCTGTTGGCAGGGGGGCAGCAGATCGCGCACGGGCTTGGCCTTGACCACGTCGAAAAGCGCTTTGCCCAAATCGATCGCCTGAGAAAACTGCTTGGGCGGGCGGGGCTGGTAGAGCAGCGCCAGCTTTTCGCCCAGGGTTTCTAGCTCCGCTGGCTGGTCCATACCCATGGCCCAGCACACCCGCTCTACGGTGCCCAGGACGTTGATGGCCAGGGGCATAGTCGCCCCCTGCACGTTTTCAAACAGCAGCGCGGGGCCACCGCCGAGTAGCAGACGATTGGCGATCTCAGCAATTTCAAGGTCGGGGCTAACGGGGGCCGCAATGCGGCGCAGCTGCCCGCGCTGCTCTAGCAGGGTCAAAAATTGCTGTAGGTCTTGTGCCATGGTGCCGAAATATTTGTGAACGAGTGTTAAGCGCTGTCTTCATTATGGTGGAGAGTGGGACCAGTCCGGCAAAAATCGTGCCTCTACAGGGGTAGCTGTTTTGGTCGCCTGAGGTAGTGGAGACAGCATGCTTTAGAATGCCCTTGCTGCCACAATTGGGGTATTACCATGGTCAATACCCAACTTCACCCTAAGGATTCAATGGCTCAATGGATAGGCGCAACCCCATAGCTCACGTGCATTTTTCACCATTTCTGCTGGGGCTGCTGGGGCTGGGAGTCATGGGCCTGAGTGCCTGCGGCAATCGCCTCGACACCGCCGATATCGAGGCCAATATTCAGGCCGATATTGAGCGCCAGGGGCGGCGACTGTCGCTCAGTGGGGTGCGCTGCCCCAGCGACGTCAGCCGTCAGGCGGGGGCCTATTTTCGCTGCGTGGGCGAGCTAGAGCCTGAGGGTACGTTCACGATTAACGTGACTCAGCAAGACAACCAGGGCAATGTTACCTGGGAGGTGCCCAACTCCAAGGTGCTGCTTAACTTGCCTACGGTCGAAGACACAATTCAGCAAGGATTGTCTCAGGCCTTTGGTCAGCGTGCTCTCATCGACTGCGGTACGGCCACCTACCGGATCAATCAGCCGGGCGATCGCTTCCAGTGTCAGGTGGTAGGCGGTCTTGAAACCAAGTCGAACACCATCGACTCGGTGCTGGTCAGAATTGGCCCCGACGGCAATTTAAGCTGGCAAGAACTGCAGTCCACCGCGACAGCATCAGCGCCGGTAGCCTTCAGCAGTGCATCAACCCCCTCAGCAGCGCCAGCCCAACCTGCGTCTGCCCCCTTGGCCAATGGGGCTGGGCCGCAGGCCGCTCCGGTCAAAACAACTACCGTGACCGGCCCCACGGGCCGGGTGGTCAACCGTCCCTATATCCCTGGCGACGATGACTAATGTGGGAATAATAGAACTGCGGGTTTAATCTGTTCTTAAGGCGCTAAATCCCATGCGTTAATGTGTGAGGCAGTGGCTTTCGATACGCTTATCCTGGTAGGCAGACCTGCTAGCACAACCAACTCCAACCTTAGTTTTGGGCTATGACAACTGTTCTTGATTTTTTAGCAAAGGGTGGGCCAGTCATGGTGCCCATTTTGGGCTGCTCGGTGCTGACTATTGCCACCGCCCTGGAGCGCGCCCTGTTTTGGACTAAGCTGCTGCGCCGGGAGGACCAGGTGGTCAGCGAGGTGCTCGATGCCTCCCGCCGCGATCTCACCGAGGCGGCCGCGATCGCAGCCCAGGCCCAAGATCTCCCCATTGGCCGGTTTTTGCTGGCTCCCCTGCGGCTCAAGCAGCCCTCCCCCGACACCTTCCGGCTGGCCATGGAAACCACAGGCGATCGCGAGTTCGTCAAAATGCGCAAGGGCGACAAGCTGCTCGAAACCATCGTGGCCGTAGCTCCCCTGCTGGGACTGCTGGGCACGGTAACCGGCCTGATTGCCACCTTTGGCAACCTCAACATCGGCGGCGGCGGCACGGGCGATCAGGCCACAGCGGCAGCGGCGGGCATTGGTGAAGCGTTGATTACCACCGCCGCTGGCATGATTGTCGCCATCATGGCGCTGCTGATCTTTCGCGTGCTGGTCAGCCTGCAGGCCCAGCAAATCGACTACTTTTCCGATGCTGGCAACGAGCTAGAGCTGATCTACCGCCAATACTGGTACGAGCCTGCGGCTCTCGCTCCCGACAGCACCCGCCACGGCGACTTTGTCGGCACCCCTGAGCGAATCTAGTTACCCCATGCGCCCCGATGCAATTTAAGTCCAAACTAAGCCCCAACCCGCCCCAGGTCGATCTGGTGCCCATGCTCACGGTCATGATGGGCATTCTGGCTTTCTTTGTCACCATCACTATGACCCTGGGCAGCGAAACCCTGATCGAAGTCCAGCTCCCCGCCGAGCAGCAGGACAGCGCCCCGCCACCGCTGCCTGCCGACCCCTTTATCGTGGAGCTAGTCGGTGAAAACCAGGTGCAGCTCAACGGTCAGCCCATCGAGGTTGACGCCCTGAAGGGCCAGATGGAGGCCTATCTCAGCCGCAACCCCGAAAACATCGTGTTTTTATTGCCTAACCAAGATCTCCCCTACGAGCAGGTCATGCAGTTTTTGGGCGAAATGCGCTCCGTCGGGGGCAGTCGAGTCTCTTTAGCCATCGAAGAATAGACGATCGCCAGTCACCCTCGACCATCACCTGGGGCTCGCCGGTAGCCCCAGCCCATTAACGACCTACTTCTGCATCGGCTGTAGCGTTAGCACAACCTCCCCATCCATCGGCTGCCGCTGAGTTGCGGTCAGTGCGTAGAACAGGGCCTCGTAGCGATCGATCGCGCGCTTAGCCGAGTAGTGCTCTAGCGCATACTGACGACCCTGACGGGCTAGTGCCTGGGCCTTTTCGGGCTGGTGGTACAGTTCGAGAATTCCCTTAGCCAAAGCCGTCGGATTCTCGGGGTCAACGACAAGCCCGCCGCCGCTGGCCAGAACCGCCTGCGCCGCCGTGCCGTGAGCCGGTACTGAGGCCAAAATTGGCCGACCGCTGGCCAGCAGCACCTGGGTTTTAGACGGCATGTTGAAGCCCACCATGCCGTGCTTCTGCAAAATCAGCCCCACATCGGCGGCGGCCAGCATATCGGGCAGTTCGGCTCGGGGCACAAAGGGCAACAGCAAAACGTTGGTCAGCCCCAGCTGCTGGCGAAACCGGTCGAGCACCTCGAGCTGTTTCCCCTCACCCACAATCACCATACGAATATCGGGGTAAGCGGCTAAGGCCTGAGCGGCGCGAATAGCGGTTCTAACCCCCTGAGTTTCGGCAATGTTGCCCGTATAGAGCACTACAAACTTGTCCTGCAGCTGGTGGCGACGGCGAAACTCGCTGCTGGCCTGAGGCCGAGGCGCAATAAAATCGACATCCACCCAGTTCGAAATCGGCACCATTTTGGCATCGGGTACCCCTTTGGCCAGCAGGTTATCGCGAAAACCCTGGGCAATCACGCTGATGCGGGTAGCGCTGCGGTAGGCAAACGACTCCAGCAGCTCAAACAGGCGAATGGCCCACGGATTGCGGAGTAAGCCGGTCTGAATGGCGGCCTCGGGCAAAATATCCTGCAGGTTGAGCACGCTGGGGCATTGAAACAGCGTCTTGAGAATGGCGACCGGCAGACAGGCTGGCAGCGACGGACTGGTGTTAAGAATAACGTCGGGACGCCAGCCCCCCAAAGCTGAAACCAGCGCTGGCCACAGGCTCAGGGTAATAAAGCTCGACTCCAGCAGCAGTCGCCCCACCAGTCCGCGCTTCGGGCAGGCCAGCACAAAGCAGCGCTGAATGGTAACGCCATTGCGCTGCTCAGTTGCGTAGAGGCGGCCTCGATACTGAGGATAAATAGTGCGCTCAGGATAGTTGGGCATAGCGGTTACAACCCGCACCTGGTGACCTCTAGCGGCTAGCCCCTCAGCCAGCTCAGTCATCAGTGGGGCAATACCGATAGGCTCAGGGTGGTAGTTGTAAGAATAAATAAGAATTCGCATGGACAACGCCTGCTCTAGAAAACCACGGGCAAGATGTCTTCGGGGGTGTTGAGGACAGGGGGCTGTGGGGCAAGTCTGGTTAAGCTCAGCTCAGCCGTAGCTGCAGGCTCACTTTAGGAGTGGTCTTTGGGCACCGTGCCTGGGCCTTTGCTTTGATGGCGATCGCTATACTCTGCTTACTCTTACTAGACTGAGGGGCTAAGGCGCAATCGGGAAGCCTTTGGTCTTTATTTATAGAAGATTGATGCATCGCCTGGTTGACCTTATAGAAGCTTTAGCCTGGAGGCAGCTTAGACAGCTAAGCTGCCAAGCTGAAGAAATCGCCCCGGTGCTCAGGCTCTATAGCTGTCGCTATGCTGTTGAGCGGCACCGAAATCCTGAATAAATCCAGCATACCCAGGCCCATTCATCGAGTTAATGGGTGAATTTACAGAAAAACTTTTCTTTTGCTGCTGCCTTGCACACCATAGCTCTGTGCCATCCGAGATTTTGCTGTAAGCTAAACTTCATTTAAGTCCAGAAATGACGTTCTACCTGTGGTAAAGCGTCAAATCCCGAGCTGGACTTGGTATATCACTATGGTTTGGAACCCTCTACGGCTGCTTAAAACGCTGGCTCACTTCGACGTGGCCGGGCCTTTATCTCCGGTATTGAGAGGGCTGTCTGAGCTAGCTGATCCTGGTAGTGCAATGACTCAGTCTCTCGACCCTGCTGGCTTGGTGCCGACTCCAGCCCCGCCGAGTGTGTACCTGTCTGGTGAGTCGACCGGCTGGGCAGCCAGTCTGATCGAACCCCTAGGTTCGTTGGGGTATAGGGTTGAGGCCGCACCGCAGGTTTTTGAATCTCATTTAGGAAATGCTGCGCTAGTTGTTTGGGCCGCTGCCGACCATGAAGATAGCTTTCAGCCCTGGCTAGAGCGCATGGGCCAAATGCCTGCTCACCAGGAGGCCACCCTATTCGATTTTCAGCAGCCTGATCCAGCTGTTGCCGCGCTGTGGGGCAGCCTAGACGATGGGGTGATGGGGGGCGTGAGCACTAGCCAGGTGCAGTGGCAGAATGGCCTGCGGTTTATGGGGCAGGTTTCTACGGCCAACAGCGGCGGGTTTGCCTCAGTGCGCACTCGCAATTTTGAGCCACCGCTCAATGTGGGGCAGTGGCAGGGCACGGTGCTCTACGCCCAGGGCGACGGCCAGCGCTACAAGTGGATTGTGCGCGACAACCCCGGTTGGGATAGCCTGGCCTACTGTTACTCTTTCGATACCCAGCCCGATCGGCTGAGCGTGGTCAGGGTTCCCTTTCTAGAGATGGTGGCCACTCGTCGCGCCCGCACGGTACCCGAGGCCACCCCGCTCAACCCAGCACAGCTCTACTCAATGCAGCTGATGCTGAGCAAATTTGAGTACGACGGTGAGCTAAATCCAGCCTTTCAACCCGGCTCTTTTGGGCTGACGGTAGCGCGTTTGGGAGTTTACCGCCAGGGGCCAAAGCCGCTGCTAGTGCTGCCCAAAGAAAACGCTGGAGTAGCCCCGCAGTTGACGGCAGCCGGGCTGACGGGAGTGGTTCCTCAAGAGGCTGGATTTGCGGTCATTGGAGCCAGCCGTAACCTACCGCTGGAGGTTAAGCCAGCGGTGGTAGAGTCGATATTTCAGGCGGCGCATTAGCCCACGCAAAAAGGGACCAGGTGCCTGTGTTGATGACCTAGATCTAGGCTTCAGCGCAGGCACCCGGTCCCTAAATAGCTGTATAGCGGTTTAATAGGCCGATCGCATGTCGCCCCGTTCGGCCCGAGCGCTTTCTTTGGCTTTGGCGGCGCTCTTCTTGAGCGCTTCTAGACGCTTGATATAGCGATCGCGCTGGCGCTTCTTGGGGGTTTGCTCGATCAGGGTTTTGAGGGCGCTGCCCAGGCTCTTGTAGGCGTTGGGCAGGGTATAGCCAAAGCGGGTAGCAATGGCGATCGCTCGCTCGTCGGCACTGATGCTCTCCTGCAGCGTTTTTTGGTTGTTGTTGCGCTTGTAGAGCCGCCAGCTAGAGAAGCCGCACAGGCTCAGGGCCAGCATCAGCAGCAGTCCGTCTTGCACCCACAGTTCGCCCACGGCACCGCCCAGACCAATGGCCAGCGCTGCCATCTCCCAACCGTCGCGGGGAATGGTGTCGTTTTGAATGCGACCCACCTCGTGCCAGAACAGCAGGTTGCGCTGATCGAGGGCCAGCTGCTCCCACTTGATTAGATCGACCTGGATTTCGACCTGGTCTTTACCCAGTTCTTCACAGGTAATCAGCGGCGGGGTGACATCAATGGCGGACTCCACCGTCACCCAGCTTTGCAGCTCGGGGGGCAGTAGGCTTCTCAGACGGCGAAGCTCACCCATATCGGCGCGGGCAGTGGCGGTGGCGTACGAGGTCATGGGAGATTACGGGGAGGAAACTGCAAATTAAATTTACTAATAGATCCTACCTTAAAGCCCATTAGTCAAGGGTCGGTTATCCGATGGGTAGAACTTCATTACATTTGACCGACCAGGACAGGGGGGTATTCGACTGCTGCGATCGCGTTTTCTAACTCAGCGATCGCGCCATCGAGCAGCGCATACCCGGCCTCAACCGTATCGATCTGGCAGAGTCGCTGACGCAGGGGGGCGGCTCCCTCAAAGCCTTTGACGTACCAGGCCATGTGCTTACGGGCCTGGTGAATGCCCTTCTGCCCCTTATACCGCCACAGCAGGCCCAGGTGCTCACGGGCGCAGCGCAGCTTATCTATGGGCGTGGGCGCTGGCGGCACGGTGCCAGTCTTGAGAAAAGCGTCAATTTCGCCGACTAAGAATGGGTAGCCCAGGGTACCCCGTGAGCACATCACGCCGTCGGCCCCGGTCTGCTCCAGACAGCGCACCGCCGCTTCCACCGAAACAATGTCGCCATTGGCAATGACTGGAATGCTCAGCGCCGCCTTGACCTGGGCAATCCAGTCCCACCGGGCCGGGCCGTGGTACCCCTGGGCGCGGGTGCGGCCGTGGAGGGTGAGCATTTGCGCTCCGGCGGCTTCCATGCGGCGGGCAAAGTCAACGGCGTTGATGTGGTCGTCATCCCAACCAATGCGGGTTTTGACGGTGACGGGTACAGAGACAGCTGCCGCGACGGTGCGCACGATCGCCTCGGCGACTTCAGGCTGGCGCAGCAGCGACGAGCCGCCCCCCTTTTTGGTGATTTTATTCACCGGGCAGCCCATATTGATATCGATGGTTTTGGCCCCCTCGGCGACGGCTTTACGGGCGGCCGCGGCCATAAAGTCAGGCCGACAGTCAAATAGCTGAATGCTGATCGGCTGCTCGCTGGCGTCAATATCCATAATTTTTTCGAGCTGCTGGGCGTGGCACAGTCCGGTGGCCTGCACCATTTCGGTGTAGAGCATGGAGGCGGGGGCGTAGCGGCGCACCAGCTGCCGAAAGGCGCGATCGGTCACGCCGGAGAGGGGCGATTGCAGCACCCGGCTTTGTACGGTTACAGCGCCAATGGCTAGAGGCGATCGCAGCCGCCGCTGTAGAGTGGGAGACAGGCTAACCATAAATTAAATCAACATTTACTAACCCGAGTTGGGAAGCAGCAGGCAGGCCGACAGGTCGCCTGGTTGGCAACCAAAACATTTGCAATCTAATCAGCTCGAAGACCTGCACCTCTGCCTCGCCTCTGCAATCTGTACAGAGGGCTTTGGCCTTCGAGACCCGGCTCTACCCAAACTGGCTGCACATCCCTAGGCCGATTGTATCCCCTCAGACCACAGGCAGTAGCGATTGCGACCGTTCTCCTTGGCGGCGTAGAGGGCCTGGTCGGCCCGCTGAATCAAGAGTTCGGCGGATAGGGTTGGGGCCGGGGTCAGAACCGCAATGCCAAAGCTGACGGTAACCTGCCCGTACAGGGGCGAGGCCGCGTTGGGAATGGCCAGGCGGGTTAGATAGGTTTGAGCTTCTGCGGTGAGGGCGATCGCCCCCGCCGAGGTCGTATTGGGCAAAACCAGGGCAAATTCTTCTCCTCCGTAGCGGGCGGCTAAATCAGCCGGGCGCTTAGTTACCTGGGCCAGCAGGCGCGCGATCGATCGCAGGCAGTCGTCGCCAGCCAGGTGGCCGTAGGTGTCGTTGTAACCCTTGAAGTGGTCAACGTCGGCCAAAACCAGGGCCAGGCTGCCCTGCTCGCGCTGCAGCCGCTGCCACTCCTGGGCCAGGTAGCGGTCAAACTCGCGGCGGTTGGCAATTTGGGTGAGCCCGTCGAGGTGGGCTAATCGGCGGAGTTCGTCGTTGGCCGCCTGGAGCTGCTGGTAGAGAGCCGCCTGCTGCAGCGCCTGACTCAGCTGCATGGCCACTTCTTCAACCAGGCTCAGATCGCTGTGCTCCCACCGGCTTGTTTTGTCGGTGCTGCTCAGGCGATCGGGGGCGGGGCAGGCCCACAACACCCCCTGCACCTGGTTGTCAATGCGAATGGCTGTAGCCAGATAGGTGTTTTCGCCCTGGACCACCAGCTGAGCTGCGTTGGGGCGCATCTGCAGTGGGTTCATCCGGTAGGGCAGCACGACCAGGTTGTTGTCGAGCATGAGCTGCTGCCGCAGCACCTCAGTAATCTCCAAAGGAGCAATCGGTTCACGCAGAGCTGGAGCCTGCACAGTCACCACAAACGGCGTGGGCAGGCCGGTCAGGTTGTGGCGCAGCAGCGTAATGCCGCACTGGCGCAGATTAAGGGCCGTGCCTAAGTGCTCTACGGTGCAGGTGAGAATGTGCTGTACGTCCAGGCTGGCGCGAATTTCGTCGAGAATGTGGTTGAGCAACATCTCCTGGCGAGCCTGCTGACGCACCTGCTCAAACAGGCGGCTCTGCTGAATGGCGATCGCCAGGTGGGCCGATATTTCCTGCAGCAGCTCAATCTCATGGGTTTGCCATCGCCGGGGTTGGTAGCACTGGTGCACAATAATGAGTCCCCACAGGTAGCGGTTTTGCCCTGGCAGGGTGTGGATAATTGGTGCCACCAGGTTGGCTCGAATGCCAAAGCTCAGCAGCATGTCGCGGTAGCACTGGCTGATGTTGCCCAACGCTTTGACGTCACTGATCTGCCCGACCCGCCCCGACCAGTATTTGGCGGCGTGCTCCTGATCAAAGCAGGCGTCTTCTACCTGGCGGTGCAGCACGGTGAGGTGCTGATCGACTATGGCTTCGTGAGTTACCAGGCCCCGCCCGTTCTGAGCAAACTGATAAATGATGACGCGATCGGCCAATATCTGCTGACGCACGTCCTGCACCGCCGTCTGCAAAATGGTGTCTAAATCGAGAGTATTGTGCAGGCGCTGCAGGCTATCTTTGAGCAACGATGGGCGAACTGGCCTGGCTGTCGCGACCTCCAGCCAGTGACCAACCCGAGCGACTACATCTGCCGCCACAAAGGGAGACTCCAGATAGTCTACGCCGCCCGCCGCAAAAACCTGCTCTCGGCTAGCCGCGTCGTTAAAGCTGCCGGCAAAGATCAGCGGTATGGCGGCTGTGCTGGGATTGGCCTGTAGCCTTCGGCCCAGGTTATAACCGCTGCTGTTGACCCCAGCTACCTGCAAAATTATCAGATCGGGCCACTGCTCTAGCTGCGGTGGTTGGGGCGGTGGTTGGGGCCGTAAATCTGCTTCGGCGCGCACCTGCACCTGGTAGCTGGCGGCGACTAACATCTGAACCAGGGCCTCGGTCTGGTGAGGGGCGGCTTCTGTGATTAAGACCGTTGCCTGCTGAAATAACGTCATTCCTGCAATCCTCTACCAGAGCCTCACCAGGCTCTGGCGTGACTGAATCGAACCCCGCCCTGTCCCCAGACAGCTCACCCAACCGCCGTTTCAAGACAATGGGGTGAGCTGATGAACGAACTGGGGTGCCCCCAATCTTTCTCTGGGCTTATCCTTCCCTTTGGCGTTGTCTCCCTCGCACCGGTCTTCAGGAAAGGCCGTTTATGTAAACCTTGATTACGCTATCACATGTGACAAAAACCATAGGTGTCTGCAGCTTGGTTACAGCCGCCCAACCAGCCAATAGGTCATCATCTGGCCCCGGCCTTTAACGGCTACATAGCCGCGTTGCTCAAACTGAAACTGGTCCTTCAGCCGCTCGTACAGGTTTGGAGTGACCTGAATGCGCTGGGCTTCGCCAGTTGCTTCCATGCGGCTGGCGATATTGACGGTGTCGCCCCAGAGATCGTAGGCAAACTTGCGCCGCCCAATCACGCCAGCCACTACTGGCCCGGTGTTGATACCTACTCGAATTTGAAAGGTTTTGCCGTCGGGGCGCTGAAATTGCTTAATCGCGTCGCAAATATCGAGGGCAAACTGCGCGATCGCAGCAGCATGGTCATCGTTAGGAGTCGGCAAGCCCCCCGCCACCATGTAGGCATCGCCAATCGTCTTAATTTTTTCTAGGCGGTGAAACTCGGCCAGCTGATCGAACATCGAAAAGATTTCGTTGAGCATCTTGACCAGCTGGCGCGGCGTCATTTGGCTAGAGGCGGCGGTAAAGTCAACTAGGTCGGCAAACAGCACGCTGACCTGGTCGAGGCTTTCGGCAATGGTGCGGGCACCGCCCTTAAGGCGCTGGGCAATGCGGTAGGGCAAAATGTTGACCAGCAGTCGGTCGGCCTGCTGCCGCTGCTGGCGCAGTTCGGTCTCCATCTGGCGACGCTCACTAATGTCGTGAACAATGCCCTCGTAGTGTAAGAAGGTGCCCTGCTTATCCCATACCTTCCAGATGTCTTCGCTGACCCAAAAGGTGGTGCCGTCTTTGCGAAACACCTCTGATTCGGCGTCGGTAATTTTGTCAAAGCGGTTGAGGTAGACCACTAGCTCATCGCGACGCTTGGGCTGAATATAGATCTGGCGGCTGATGTCGGCGACGGTAGCTACCATCTCCTGGGCCGACTCGTAGCCGTAGAGGCGCGCCATTGAGGGGTTGACGCTGAGCAACTGCCCCTGCGACGAGGCTTTAAAAATGCCCACTGTGGCATTTTCAAAAATGCTGCGGTAGTTCATTTCGACCGCAATCAGCGCCTGCTCCATCTGGGTGCGCTCGTGCACCTCTTGAGTGAGCAGGGCGTTTTGCTGGCTGAGCTGCTGCCGCTGCTGGGCCAAGCGCAGCTGGTTTTGCACGCGCACCAGCACCTCCTGCACCGCAAACGGCTTGGTAATGTAGTCGGTTGCCCCGGCCTGAAAGGCTTTGACCTTGTCGATGGAGTCGACCAAAGAACTCAGCACAATCACCGGGATTTCGGTGGTGAGGGGGTTTTGCTTGAGCTGCTGACAGAGGGTGTAGCCGTCCATATCGGGCAGCAGCAGATCGAGCAGCACCAGGCCAGGCCGAGACGTCAAAATAGATGCGATCGCCTGCTGGCCATTTTCGGCCACCTGAATTCGGTACCCTTGCTGGCTGAGGAGCCGCTGCAGTAGGCACGATGTCTCAGTATCGTCGTCGACGATGACTAAATCAATGGCGGCGGAGGCATCATCCACAACGCGGGGGCGGGCAGGCTACGTCATTGGTCTAAGCATACGGGCATTGAGCCGAAACGATGCACCGGATCTATACCCTCAGCTCTAGGGTAGCGCTGTTACGCTACCCCAGCGGGTAACCACCTGAACTGTTGAGCACCCTGGCGATGGCCTGGCAGTGGGTAGCTGCCATTTGGGGTACACCCTAGCGCCTGTACCCTAGCGCACCTTGAGGGAGCCGTCGCGATCGCGGTAGCCGGTCACTAACCCCTGCCGAAAGGTTACTTCACCGTCGCTGAAATGAAACACTTCCTCACAGTTGGTATCGTTGCGGCTGATGGCGATGGGGGTTTGCGCTTCGGCCCGCAGCACTTCGCTGCGGCTAGAGCCCATCGTCCAGAACGGCGGGGCTGCCTGCTCAGGAGGCAGGGCGGGCAGCTGCAGCGACACCTTGAGATTGTTGTCGGAGTTGAGGTAGCCGATCACCTGGCCATTCTCAAATAGCACCGAGCTTTTGCCGTAGTAATAGGTGGTAAAACGCTCGGACGTGTACTGCTCCTGGCGCGTGGGTGCGCCCTGGAGCTGCACTACATCGGCCTGGGTTGACCCCAGCGTCCAGCTGCCCTGGGCCGCCCTGGCCGACACGACGGCAGCCTCGTTAGCGAGCACCCGCAGATTGCCGTCGGCATTGTCATACTGCTTGACGTAGCCGTTGCTCAGTTCGACAAAGCTGTTGCCGTAGCGCAGGGTTTGTTGGCAGGCAGTGTGGTACTGCATGGTCTGCGAAGGTGCTCCCTGAATTGCCAATACCAGGTCGCGGTCAGAGCCCAGTGTCCAGTAGGTTTTGTCGGTGGGGGTGCGGCTGGCGCGGGTGCCCACATTGCTCTGGGCGTACTTCAGGTTGCGTTCGTACTCGGCCACTTTCTGCTGGGCCAGCGCGGCATTGGGGTTAGCCTTGGGCACTGATTGCATGTGGGCGATCGCCTGCTGCCAGAGCATCGCGACCTCGGCCCAGTCTTCGCTAAATTCTGCGGTTTGAGTCAGCTCTGCGGCTGCCATCGCCTGCCCGGCTCCCTGGCGAAAGGGATCGCTTTGGGCGGCGGCAGCGGCTCGATTAGGCCAAGACCACGATCGCGCCTGGGGAACCAGCAGAAAGGCGCTGGCAGCTATCCCCAGCCCTACCGATAGCCCCAGTGCGCCCCAGGTAAGCCGTTCTCGCAGGGTTTGGCCAGGGCGCTTGAGTTGGAATGTGTATAGGGTTTGAGGGTTTTGCCCGTCTAGCTCAGGGTGGCTATGCTTAGTCATAGTAGTTCGTGAGGAGTACACAACCCCAGCGACAGCCTGCTCAACCAGGGGCTAAGGCAGCGGTTGTCTGGGGCTTCCGTTAAATGTGAACCTGGTGGGACGTTAGGGACGGTAGAGGCTTTTTAAGCCGCAGTATGCCAACCCAGGACAGATAATTTAGTATGAATGTATTCGGCCAAATAGACGAAATTTCAGTACTAACAACTCTATCGCAGGATATAGATCTACAATTTCAGGCTTTCTTGATTTTACGGAAGCTTATTTAAACTGCCCTCGTCTGTCTATCCTGCATCACTCTGATATCACTTTTTCCTGACTGAATTTCTTAACTATTTTTAATCAAACGTATGGATGTCCTAGCGCTGCACTGGCACCTGCCGACCGAGGACCTCTGCCCCGATCGCTGGGCGCAGGCCGTAGCTGAAGCGCTACCAGGAGCGAGTCGTCGGTTGGCCCAGGTGCTGTGGCAGCGCCAGGTGTGTTCACTCGACAAGCTGGCGGGCTGGCTCAACCCTGGGGTCTATCAGCCTACCCCGGCCAGCACCCTGGGGCCTGATATGGCGATCGCCGTTGCGCGACTCCAGCAGGCGATCGCCTGTCAGGAGAAGGTGGCCATTTGGGGAGATTTTGACGCCGACGGGGTAACTGCTACCGCCGTACTCTGGGACGGGTTGGGCCAGGTGATCCCCAAGGGCGATCGCCTCACCTACTTCATCCCCAACCGGCTGAGCGAGTCTCACGGGCTGTCGCGGCGGGGGCTTGAGCAGTTAGCCGATTGGGGAGCCAGTCTGCTAGTGACCTGCGATACCGGCAGCACCAGCGGGGCCGAAATTGCCTATGCCCAGAGCCTTGGTATGGCGGTGATTGTGACCGACCACCACACCCTACCGGAGGGCGATATTGGTGCGGTGGCTTTAATTAACCCTCGCCGTCTGCCGCCGGAGCACCCTCTGGCGTCGCTGTCGGGGGTAGCGGTGGCCTACAAGCTGCTGGAGGGGCTGTACGAAGCGCTCGATGCGCCGCCGCTCCTGCCCCTAGACCACGTACTAGACCTGGTGGCGATTGGCCTGATTGCCGATCTGGTGGAGCTGCGGGGCGACTGTCGCTATCTGGCCCAGCGGGGGCTGGCGCGGCTACAGACCCAGACCCAACCCCAGCCTCCTTACCCGCGACCGGGGCTGGCGGAGCTGCTGGCCCTGTGCAAGCGCACGGGCGATCGCCCCACCGATATTTCCTTTGGTCTGGGGCCGCGCATCAATGCCGTCAGCCGCATCCACGGTGACGCTAGCTTTTGTGTAGAGCTGCTGACCAGCCAGAACCGCGATTGCGCCAAAACCCTCGCCTATGAAGCCGAGCTGGCCAACACCCGCCGCAAAGCCCTGCAGCGCGACCTCTACGAGCAGGTGATGGCGCGGTTAACTCAAATCGATCTCGCCACTACTCGCTGTCTGGTGCTGGCTGACGAGCAGTGGCCAACCGGCATTTTGGGTCTGGTGGCGGGGCAGGTGGCCCAGGCGCTGGGGCGACCCACTATCCTGCTGCGCATCGACCCACCCAGCGAGGATGGTAGCCCTCGACTGGCGCGGGGGTCGGCGCGATCGGTGAAGGGCCTCGATCTGTATCAGCTGTTTCAGGCCCAGGCCGAGCTGCTCAGCGGCTTTGGCGGGCATCCCCTGGCGGCGGGGCTAACTTTGCCAGTGGAGCACATTGAGGTGCTGGCGGCGGCGCTGAACCGCATGGTGCGCGAGCAGCTGGGCGGCGACGGTGTGCCCCAGGCCACTCTAGAGATAGATTTGGTGGTGACGGTAGCTGAGCTGGGCCAGTCCCTATTTCGCGAACTCAAGGGGCTGGAGCCCTGCGGTATGGGCAATCCGGTACCAAAGCTGCTGGTTCGCGGCGCCTGGTTCCAGAACGCGTTTCACAAGCGGCTGCGCGATCGCCAGAACCAGGCCGTCGGGTTTATCAAAACCGAGTTTGAACTGTGGGATGACGGTGCTTTGGCTGGGTTTCCGGGCGAGTGGTGGGGGCACTATCGCGACGAGCTGCCTGCGGGCCGCTGCGACGCAGTCGTGGAGCTAGACTTCAACAGCTACAGCGGCTACCACGTCAAACTGGTGGATGTGCGCCCGGTGCGGAGTGGAACAACTGGGCTAGTTCCGTTGCCAACGGCTCCAATTTTGGACTGGCGGCAGGCGGTTCCGGCTGAGCCAGAAGCCGTGCTCAGAGTTGAGCAAGCCCCGGTGCAGTGGAGCGAATGGCAGGCCTGGCAGCGACAGGCGGCCCAGACCGGGTTGCCCCTGGCGCTGACCTTTTCGGCCGAGCACGATGACCTGTCGCCGGTCGAGATTTGGCAAGAGCTGGTGGGCATTGCCAAGTATCTGGCGCGGACCGGGCTGGTGGTGGCGCGATCGCATCTGATCGATCGGCTGCGTCTGTCGGCCACCAGCCTTTCCCTCGGCCTCCAAGCCTTAGAGACGGCTGGCTTCGAGGTCACTGACCTCGACGGTGAGACAATCACCCTTCAAGCTGATCCAGACCCGGTTGCCCCCCAAGCAAAAGCGGTGCAGCGTTTTCTAGATGTACTGCAAGAGGAGCAGTTTCGCCGTCGCTATTTTGCCCAGGTGCCGGTAACAGCGCTTTCCTGGTAGGGTGGGCACTGCCCACTTCAAACCCCTGATATGACCACTGACTGGTTCTACCCCTTTCCTCCCCTTCTCGAAGGCACATTACTGAAGCGCTACAAGCGGTTTTTTGCCGACATTGAGCTAGAGACAGGCGAGGTGATTACCGCCCACTGTCCCAATACTGGACCGATGACGGGGGTGTGTCATTTGGGTGGACGGGTGCTGGTTTCCCACAGCGCCGACCCCAAGCGCAAGCTGGCCTACACCTGGGAACTAGCCGAAGTGCACGATACCGTGCCCACCTGGGCAGGGGTGAATACGGCCCTGCCAAACCGGGTTGTAAAATCGCTGCTGGAAGTGCGGCAAATTCCAGAGCTGGGGGAGTACAGCGCCATTCGCCCCGAGGTACGCTACGGTGGCGACGGTAAGAGCCGCATTGACTTCGTCATCTCCGGGGAAGATAACCCGATTCCCACCTATATCGAGGTCAAAAACACCACCTGGGCCAAGGGTAGCCTCGCCCTTTTTCCGGATACGGTGACGACTCGCGGCCAAAAGCACCTGAAGGAGCTGACGGCGCTCATTCCTCAGGCTCAGGCGGTGATGCTGTACTTTATCAATCGCAGCGACTGTACCGATTTTGCCCCCGGCGACGAGACCGACCCCACCTACGGTGTGCTGCTGCGGGAAGCGATGCTCAAGGGTGTAAAAGTGCTTCCCTGTCGTTTTGAGATTACGCCAGCGGGAATTCGGTATTTGGGATTGGCGAATTTAAGGATGGATTAATAACAAATCCAAATCACGTAACCCCGACTCCAAACAGGTGACTTGCGTAGGAGCAAACACCGTTTGCCCCTACGCAAGCGGGGGTAGCCAAGGCGAATTCAGTATCAACATCAACCCTTCTAACGGGCGGAATAGGTGAGCGATCGCAGGGCAAAATGGGGCAGCGCCAGCATTCGCCGCCAGCGCCAGGGTTCTTTATAGAGCCGGTAGAGCCACTCCAGGTGGTTATCGCACATCCACTGGGGAGCGCGAGATTTAACCCCGGCCCAGATGTCAAAGCTGCCGCCGACGCCAATCCAAATGCTGTTGGGGCAGAGGTGGCGGTGCTCACGAATCCACAGTTCCTGTCGAGGAACACCCATGCCGACCAGTATTACGCTGGGCTGAAGCTGCTCCAGGCGCTGCAAAAATTCGGGCTGGTCTTCAGGCCCTAGATAGCCGTGTTGGGTGCCCACCACATTTAGCCCGGCCAACTGTCGTTGCCAGTAGATGCCAGCGCGATCGGCTACACCGGGCACTCCACCATACATAAAGACAGTTTCCTGCGGTGACAGGCGCTTGAGCACCGCAGCGGCTAGCTCAATGCCCGGTGCCCGCTCAATGCGCTGTCCTTTGGTGCGAAAGTACAGCACCACCCCGGCCCCGTCGGGGATCACCAGTTCGGCATTGAGAATGACCTGGCGCAGGGCCGGGTTTTGGTCGGCCTGCATGGCCATTTCGGCGTTGAGGGTGACCACGTGGGCCCCGTGCCCCTGGCGGTACCAATCGACTAGCCAGCCGGCATAGTCGGCGCGCCAGTGAACCGGCAAACCCATAACCTGCAAAACTTCTGGGGTATTTGAGCGATCAGCCAACACCATACGACCCTTCCCGAACCTGCATCTCAATGTAAAACGGCCCAGCGGCTGTGCTGACGTTCTCGGCTGTTGGACTTAGAACGTCAATGCCCCACTCAAACCGCGATTAACCATAGAGACAATACCTCGAAATTGAGTTAATGTGTTGCATTTCTCAACATCGAAGCAAAGGCTTTAATGACGGGCGAGGGTATCTAAGGCCAGACGGGCGCGGGCCTGCACAGCAGGGGTTTCATCCTGCTCAAAGATGCGGTGGAGGGAGGCGAGAATCAGCAGTTTTTGGTGGTCAGGCTCTACCAAGTTAGTCGCTAGGATCTGTAGCCCGGCCACCGCCGCGTAGCGCACAACCCATTCTGGATCGGCAGTGGCCTGGGTCAGCACCTCAAGCACATCGCTCTGCGCGATCGCGGCCTGGTCGGGGGGCAGCAGTGCCCAGTGGATGGTGCCCAACCCCCGCGCCGCCGCCCGGCGGACGCTGAGGGCGAAGTCGCCTTTGGCCGTCTCAAGCAGCACGGGCAGGGCGCGGGGGTCACCAATCAGCGCCAGGGCGCGAATGGCCCAGGCCCGCGCGCCGTAGTTGTAGCCGTCAATCTGTTCGAGCAGGGCGGGTACGGCGGCGCTACCCAAAGCCGCTAAGCCATTGACAGCCGCTACGGCGGCCCCGGGATTGTTGTAGCCCAGGACCGTTATCAAAGAGGGAATAGCGGCGACATCTTGAGCGGCGGCCAAATTATTGACGGCCACCACCATCGCGCCCTTAGAATCGGCGGCTTCGATCGCTCGAACTAGCTCTGCTACGGTTGCACCCACGCCTGCGTTACAAGTCCTACAACAGCTCATCCATTAAAACCAGCACCCGGCGGGCATCGTCGCTCAGCGCCTGGCTGGGAAAGTCAGACTGGCGCAGGTGTGATTCGAGCACCCCCTGTAGCGCGATCAGCTTGAGGCTGTTTTCGGCCAGGGTGGTGGCGATCGCCTCCGCCGCAGGCAAATACCCAATCGCCCCCAAATCCATCATGGCCGATCGCCTGAGCTGTAGGTTGGGCTCTTGCAGGCGCTCGACCAGGCGATCGCAGTAGGTGGCATCGCCGGTTAGCTGGTAAAGGGCGCGGGTGGCCGCGTTTTGCACCTGGGCCACATCGTGCCCTAAAAAAGGAGCAATCTCTTCGACCGCATCAGTTGCACCCAGGGTGCCCAGGGCCTCTAGAACAGCGTTGTAGGGCTGCACCAGGTGGGGCTTGCCGGGTACCGCTACGGCGGCGGCAACACCGCCCGCTAGCAACGCCCTCAGCGCCGGAATGGCCCGAGAATCGCCCAGGGCCTCCAGGGCCTGAGCCGCCGATTCGCGCACGTAGTAGTCGTCGCAGGCCAGGCATTGGATCAAAGCGGGAACGACGCTGCGATCGCCTAATTTTCCGAGTGCTCTGGCCGCATTGCGCCGCAGTGGATACCCCCCGTCGGGGGCGCGATCGCTCTCGTCCTCCAGGGCCAGCGCCAGCGACTCAATGGCCAACGGCTCAGTCACACGAAAGCGCCCTAGCCACCAGGCGGCATAGTAGCGCAGTCCTGCATCGGTGGTTTGGCGCAGGTTGGCAATGGCCTGCTCAACCGTAAGCGGTTCTCCCTCAGCATCGATCGGCTGTTGCAGATCCTGTTCCATGCTCCACTGTCTCTCCAGCGACGATCGGAATCGCCTAATCAGCCGCCAAAGGCTGAATGCTGACGATCTTGCCGCCCATCCTGGTGATGCGCTGCATTTCCTCGTTCATGCGGCTGTAGGGCACCTTAATAAAGGTGCTGCCGCTTTGGCGAATGGGGTAATTGTTTTGATCGGTGGCGTCGTTTTGGCGCAGCCCCTCAACTTCGTAGAGAAAAATGCGGTTGCCGGAGGGGGAGGTGGTCTGACTGCCAAAGGCGTTTTGAGCGAGCATAGGAAACTCTCCTGGTCGTTGCGAGATCTCGAATGTGGCAATTGACTCCAGTCGGCGCACCTCTCGAGATACGCCGACTGGTATTGGCTTAGAGGCTAGCAGGGGTAACGCTGGTTACCCTGCCGCCCATGGCGTTAATCTGCTGCAGCTTAGCCGACAGCTTTTCGTAGGGCACCAGGTAGGAGGTGTTGATCCGCCGTACCTTTGGGTAGCGAGGCAGGTTGGCACCCATGACCTCAATGCGGTAAACCCTTCCGGCGCTGGCACCGTAGGGGGTAGACCCACCCAAAGCTTGACTGGGGGTGGCCAGCTTGTTGGCCTGAGACGACCAGCCCGCGGCTGCACTGGTGGGAGCAATCACCGATGAGGAGGTGTTGCGGCCCAGTTCACCCGCCAGGCGGGACTTTTTGCCGCCCGCTTGCGAGGTATCGCTGGTGGCGTAGCCCCGGTACATCTGGAACATGCGGGTAAAGCCCACCGAACGCTGCCCGGCCTGGTAGACAAAGCTGCGGTAGTAGGGCACTACGTTGTCGCCAAAGTTGGCCTGGTACTCTTCGCTGTCGATGAAAGAATCAACGTCGGCGTCGTAGCCCTGGGTTTCGTAGCGATCGAGGTGCTCAACGACCTCAGACTCGTCATAGACAGCGCGGCCCAGCAGGTGCTTAGTGTGCAGCTCGATCACGCGGGTCTGAAAGTTGCCGTAAAAGAACTTTTCTTTGTACAGCTCAGACTTAGCCACGGCCCGCACAAAGTCGCGCACGCTGATGTAGCCATTTTTGAGCAGCGACTCGGCACCGACCAGGCGCTCAGACTTCATCAGGTAGTCGTTGCCCAACAGCTGGCGGTACACAGCCTTAATCACGAGTTCGGCGTCTTCAGGAGACCAGTTGGCGCGCAGCTCCACGGGCGAGCTTTCGTCGTATGCAGCGGTTCCCAATCGGGATGCTGCCGTTGTAATAGGCACAGGAATATCCTCCTTATCAACACAGTCTTATCGACACAGTGAGCGCAAGCCCACTCAACACAGCAAAATAAAAAATAGCGGAGCACCCCAGGCTAGCCCCACCTAGAGCCGAAGCGATCGCAGACTTAAGCCCCCGTCGCCCCCGCTCACATGAGTTCGCCATCGCAGCCTTGCCTAAGCAAGACTAAGCACTCCGCTAGAAAGGTATTAAAGCCGCGACCTAGGCCAGGTCGACTTTAGTTACCCGACCGCCAGTGCGGTTGACTTGCTGAAGCTTGCGAGACAGCTGCTCGTAGGGCACCAAAAACTCGGTGCAGGTGCGTCGCACCTGGGGGCTACCTGCCCTGGCAGCCTGAGTTACGCGAACCCGGTAGAGCTTCTCGCGATCGCCCCCAGACCCACCGACGATGGCGGCTCCGGTAGCGCCGCTACCCACGGGCGATGCTGAATTCTTCGCAATCTCCGAAACAAGCTTTGACCGCACACCGCTGCGCTGCGAGCGATCGCTGCTACCATAGCCCCGGTAGAGCTGGAAGAATCGGGTAAACCCAACGGTCTTTTGATTGCGCTGGGTCAAGTGACCGCGATAGTAGGGCACAACATTGTCCCCAAAACTGTCGCGATACTCGGCGGAATCTAGGTAGGAGCTGATTTCCGCTGCGTAGCCGTAGGTGTTATAAAGGTCAGTGTGAAATGCGATTTCGTCCTGGCTGTAGGGCGCCCGACCCAGCAGGTGCTTGTAGTTCAGCTCAATAAAGCGATTTTGCGGTCCGCTCAGGAAAAACTTATCCCGATACAGATCGGATAGAGCCAAAGCCCGCACAAAATCACGAACTGAAATGTCTCCCTGCCGGAGCAGCGACTCGGCACTGGTGTTGCGCTCACTGGCCATGATGTACTGGTTGCCAAATACCTGACGGTAGGCGGCACGAATTACCGCTTCCACATCACCTTCGGTCCAGTTGGGCCGCAACTCAACGCGCATTGCCTCGCTGTAAGGCGAAACGCCAAGGCGTCCCGCTGCAGTGGTTACTGCCATGGTTGCCTCCTTGGGCGTATAGATACAACAATGCCCGGAGCAACAAACAATCGCTAACAAGTCGCTAACAACTGTCTGCCCCTCCGGGCAAATGGCCAACCTAGCTTAGAGCGTTGATGGCGTAGTCGATGTAGGAGTTGGCTTCAACGGCACCGTCGCCAGACAGACCGTGGTTAGCTTTGATGTACTTCAGAGCTTCCACGTACCAGCTGGGGGACAGTTCGAAGGTGCTGTTGATTTCATCTAGGCCAGCAACCAGGTACTCATCCATGGGGCCAGTACCACCAGCGATTAGGCAGTAGGTGACCATCCGGAGGTAGTAGCCGATGTCGCGAGCACACTTGGCTTTACCGCGCTCGTCAGCAGCGTAGTTAGGCCCCTGCATCTGGGTGGTGTAGGGGAACTTGTTGTACACGGCTTGAGCAGCGCCGCTCACCAGAGAGTCAGACTTGGTGGTCAGAGCTTTAGCAGCTTCTAGACCAGACTGAGCCTGGCGAAAACGGCCAAAGGCGGTTTGCATCTCGGTGCTGCTCAGGAAACGGCCCTGGGAATCAGCAGCAGCCACAGCTTCGGTCAAAGGGGTTTTCATAGCTTAAGGTTCTCCTTCAGTTGTCTTCACAGCGAATAAATCAAATGAAAGGGATTGCGCAAATGACCGATGGCCAATGGGCGCAAACCGACGAAGCGCTTGGTTGAACCTAAGCAACTGCAGCAGCAGCCAGGTCAAAGTAGCTGCCGATCTCGGAAACGAGAGAGCTGCAATCGCCTTGGGTGATGTTGCTGGTGTCGTTAACGATAGCGATCGCGGCACCTTTCATTTTCTCAACGCCAGCGGCCACGGAAGCACCGGGGGTACCCAGAGCAACGTAGGTCTCACGCAGGCCGTTCAGGCAGCGATCGTTGAGAACGCTAGCATCGCCAGAGAAGATAGCGTAGGTGACATAGCGCAGGATGATTTCCATGTCGCGGAGGCAAGCGGCCATGCGACGGTTGGTGTAGGCGTTGCCACCGGGAGCGATCAGCTGGGGTTGCTCGGCGAACAGAGCGCGAGCAGCATCAGAAACGATCTTGGAAGAGTTGCTGGTGATGCGGTTCACGGAGTCCATACGCTTGTTGCTGTCGGCAACCATGCGCTGAAGAGCATCGATCTGATCGGTGGAGAGGAAGTCGCCTCGTGCGTCAGCTTGGGAAACGACTTTAGTGAATGCGTCAAACATCGACTCAAATCTCCTAATATTTTTGTCGCTGAGTTTGCTTGAAAATGGTCCTAAGACCGAGTTAATCATTAGTTCAGCCGGAGCTGCCTAACCAATCTATAGGAAGGATCTTAAAGATCAGCGTGTTCGGTTTTCTCATCTAGTTTACATTTCTTCAAGGTTGTTCAAGCTTCTACACAATCGGCTCAACACACTTGAAAGGAAGGCTGATGAGAGTGAGAAAAAGCGGCTCTGTAAGAGATCCGCAACATTCCTCGAAACCGTTGCCTGAATTGGCTTTCGCTAATTCAATTAACCCTCCAGACATGTTTATACACCGCCAGTGTGTCTTTATCTTTTACAAGTTATTAAGGAAAAGCTACCTTTGCCGCAGGGACAAAGCGAAAGAATTCAACCATTCTGGGCACTCTAGCCCTTCGCAGGACGCTTCAAGTCTTCTCAGGCAACGTAACATTGCGTAACAATAGGTTCTGCTTGAGCTGACCCATAGGGAGCGCTGGTGCTGCCTTCACGAAGGCGTAAAACCCTTGCTCAAGAGGCGATCGCGCCTTTTGCAGCCAGCCATTTCAGCAATTGGCGGCATTGACCCTGGTGACAGCGGTATGATCCATACAGAGCAGTGCGACCAGTGCTTGCCGGGCTGAGTCGATGCATTTCTGAGAACGCTAGTAAGTAATAGAACCTGCCCCATGGACGTAATGGACTTTTTCCGCATGAGTGCGGGCCAGTGGAATTCCCAACGCACTACCCACCACCTGCCCTTTCGCCGGGCCGAACTGGGCGGCTCTACAATTTCCGTAGAAGCTCTCGATCAGGGGCACCCCAGCGTAGTCGAAATTTGCCAGCTTCACGATGTTGACCCGGCCTCGGCTGTAGGTGGGGCCTACGTGACCTGGGACGGGGCCATGGCCTGGGACAAAGACGACGAAAACCACGCTGGCAGCACGGTGTTTGCCCTGGTGCCCGACGTCGATGACCCCAGTCGCGGCCAGCTTTTGCGCGAGCGGGGCTATGCCGAAATTGTGCCCGTGATCGGTCGCTACGAAATTGACGGCGATGGTGGGCTGCTGCTGATTACCGAGTACGAAACCATGAGCTCGGTCGAGCGCTTTTGGTTTGCCAACCCCAATCTGCGGCTGCGTACCAGCGTAGTGAAACGGTTTGGCGGCTTTAGCACGGCGTCGTTCTGCGCCGAGTCGCGTCTGTCTGAGCCTGCTGCTGAATCTGAAGATGCCAAGGACCAGGCGCTAGCCCCTGTCTCAGCCTTTGGCTGGTAAGCGTGGGTTGATTTCTCGTCGGTAGTGTAAACAGCATCACCATAGGCAAAGCCCTCCCCAAGTTAGGGAGGGCTTTGCCGTATGTACGGCTAGCGGTAGGTTCGACAGCAAAGTTGAACTCAATCTGTAGGCGTTGCCGTGGGACTAACGGCGTCATCCCGGTGCCGAGTTGATAACGCTATGGGGCCACCTTGACCGCAATTAGCCTGCTTGTGAGCAGGCGTCTGATTCAGATTAGATGCCAGGTGGGAATGCGGTTGGCATCGTTGTTAAATTCTTTTTAGAGTAGAAAATAATGCTGCTGCGACAACTTTGAAGAAACATGACTGTTTGTTACTCTCCCTGTCGAAATGCGAATGTCTGATCCCCGTTGCTCGTAGGCTAGGCCTTAATCGTTTCTGGCCTTATCACAGCTAGAAACTAAACATAGTTAAGGGTCTATAAACAATGACGGAGGTTGTCAATTTGTTGAGGCCTCTACAAAGGTGACGAAAGCCATTTTATTTTGCGTGTGGAGGAAAAATAATTGTGACTTTGCCGCTATTAACTTATGCTCCCAGTAGCCAAAACCAGCGTGTGGAGGGCTATGAGGTGCCTGGAGACGAGCATTCCAGAATTTTTACGCTGGAGCAAAACCACGATAAAGATGATATTGATGCCTTAGTGACGGCAGCCTATCGGCAAATTTTTCACGAGCAGCAAATGCTGAAAAGCAACCGTCAAACATTGCTGGAGTCTCAGCTGCGGGGCGGTTTGATTTCGGTAAAAGATTTTGTGCGTGGCCTTGCTATCTCTGATGCGTTTCGCACCTGGAATTATGAGGTAAACAACAACTATCGCTTCGCAGAGTTGTGCGTGCAGCGTCTGCTTGGCCGCAACGTCTACGACGACAAAGAAACCCTGGCCTGGTCCATTGTGCTGGCAACGAAAGGGGTTGAGGGGCTAGTGGATGCTCTGATGAGCAGTGAAGAATACGGGGCCAATTTTGGCGATCGCACCGTACCCTACCAGCGGCGGCGGGTGCTGCCCCAGCGATCGCAGGGCGACCTGCCCTTTGAGCGCGTACCCCGTTACACCCGCGACCACCTGACCACGCTAGAGGCCCTGGGCTACGACTTTTCGAGCGATCGCCGCCTTGACCAGGGCGACTGGATGGCAACGCCCGACGGCGTGCGCAAGGCGGCTGGGGCGGTGACGGCTGGCTTGGCCATCTTCTTCGGCCTGATAGCGGTAGCGGTGGTGCTGTCGTGGTTCGGCTGGATCACAATCTGATCGCCAGGGTGGAACCGCCCCCTAGTTTGCCTGACACAACGTTTACCTGCGCCTGTGACGTTGCCCTCCGATACCGTCGGGGGGCTTTTTCTTCGGCATGCTTGCTGTTTGATCTGGACTAGATCAGCGGTGGAACGGTGAGGCCTTTCAACGCTTTAGCCTGCTCCGCCAGATCCTTGCCCTGTACCAGTACCACAAAATTCCCCAGGCCCATGGGGTTAATTAACTGGTGCAGCCGATCGCGCCGCTGAATGGCGAGGTTGACGGTGGTCGGGTCACTGGCCTGAATTTGGCTCGGGGCGGTAAGGCGATCGCCCAAACCCAGCGCCATCAGAAATATGCCCTGCTGGGTTGCCCCCAGAGTCTCTAAGCCATAGCGCTCCCCCTGACGTTCTAGCGCCGTGAAGTTGACGTGGGCAGTAATATCTTGGTAGCCCAGGTGGCTATAGGGGTCGTTGTGGTGGGCGTGCTGGTAGTAGCACTGCAGCGTACCCTGGGCGCGGGCGCGACTGTAGTAGCGGCTGGCGGGGTAGCCGTAGTCGATGGTGAGTACGTAACCCTGGTGAAGTTTGGCCGCAACCAGTTGCATCCAGTCGAGGGCGGCCAGGTGAACTTCGGTGCGGTAGCCCGGAGCATACTGTGGGTCGGCTAGGTCAACGCCGACAAAGGCAAAGTAGTCGGCTAGACGCGGAGTGGAGGGGGCATCTACGACTTCTTGCACAGGAAAATCTGTGCTGTTGGTCAAGGTAATGTAGACCTCCTGCAAACCTGCTTCTGTAATCACGACCTGGTGCACGGGCAGGGCATCGACCAGCTCATTCGAGAACAGGCAGCCGGTGATGCTGTCGTCGGCAATGTCTTCTAAAGTTAGCCAGCTAACTTTGCCAGCCCACGGTGACAGACGCTGCTCTTGGGCGGCTCGCAGCTGGTTAGACTTTTCGACGATTTGATAACTCAGGGCGGCAAAGCAGTCGGGGAAGTGATTTTGCAAAGTGCTCAGCACATCGGCGGCGGCCAACCCCTGACCAGCGCCCATTTCTACCAGCGCAAAGGGATTGGGATGGCCCAGATGCGCCCACATTTCGGCAAACTGAGTGGCCAGCAGTTCGCCAAAGTCGTGGCCCAGATGGGCGGAGGTAACAAAGTCTCCTTCAAAGCCAAGGATGGCGTCTTTGGTGCTGTAGTAGCCCCCCTCGGGGTGGTAGAGGGCGAGATCCATAAATTCGGCAAAGGAGATGCGGCCCTGGGGCGACTGCTGAATGCGATCGCGCAAAACCTGATACAGCACTGGGTTGTGGGGCATGGGGAAATCAGCTCAGCTGCTGCCTTAGTTTATCGATAGACTCGGCTACGGCCAGACATTTGGTACCTCGGCACACCATCCCCACGGCCTTGGGCGGCAGGTCGTGGGCCACAGAAAAAACCGTGGTTGGCCAGTACTCAGTCGCTAGTTCAGAAATGATAGCCGTGGTGGCCTGAACTACGGTGCCATTGAGGAACCAGTTGAGGCCGTCGAACAGGCTGGGGCAGGCGCGGGGAATTTGCTGCATTACGGTGCCAAAGGCCTGCAGGGTGTGTTCGGCGCGATCGAGGTAGGCCAGGTCGTCGGTGAGCAGGGCGAGGCGGACCAGGTTGGCGACGGCCACGCCATTGGCTGCTGGGGTGGCGCTGTCCTGGTAGGGGCGTTCTTGAACCAGCAGATCGGTGTCAGCAGCGGTGCTGAGGTAGCCGCCCTGGTCGGCGCTCCACAGGCGGTGGTCAAATTCCTGCTGAGTTGAGATGGCAAGCGCTAGCCAATCGACTTGGGGCAAAGCGGCGATCGCGTCTGAGGGCTGGGTGGTAGGGACGTGGGCGATCGCCAGCTCAGCCTGGTGCAGGTCTAAAAATGCCTTGATCAGCAGGGCATAGTCTTCGGCCTGGGCCAGCACCTGGGGCACGCCATCGTACCCCAGACGGTGCAGCTGGCTGCCCACCCACTGATGCTGGCGAACGTAGTCGGCGGCAGTGGCAGCGGTCGCCAAATACTCAGGCTTTTGCCAAACCATCGCCGCTCGGGCCAGACCAGAAATCATCAGGCTGTTCCAGGCCACAATCAGCTTGGTATCGGTGACAGGTGGAATGCGACCGGGCCAGGACTCAGTTTTGGCGGCCTGGCTGGTGGAAGCCGGGGGAAACGTCTCCAGGGCTGCGGCTGGGGTGCCGTAGCGCAGGGTAAACAGCTTATCCAGTGCCGTCTCTACAGCGAGGGAGAGGGTGTCAGGGTGCGCTCGTTGGAGTACAGTCTTCCCCTCAAAGTTGCCCTCCGGCACCAGGGCAAAAGCCTCCGCCAGGGCCTGGAACTGCTCCTTTGTCAGAGCCGATTCCAGAACTGGGTAAGGCCAGACGTAGAATGCGCCCTCCTCAGGCTCGGCGTCGTGGCGGGTGACAAAGCTATCGGCATCCTGGGCGGCATAAAAGTAGCCCTCGGGAGCGGTCATCTCGCGCTTTAGCCAGGTGTGGGTGCGCGCGATCGCGCGTTCAAAAGCAGGCTCTCGCTGCCCGCTGGCCCACAGATGGGCCAGATACTCCACAATCATGCCGTTGTCGTAGAGCATTTTTTCGAAGTGGGGCACCGTCCAGGTGGGGTCAACGGTATAGCGGTGAAAGCCGCCGCCCACATGGTCAAAAATGCCGCCCAGGGCCATATCGCGCCCCCGCTGGCCGCAGATGTGGGCAATGTCTAGCTCCAGGTCGAGCCGTAGCCCGCCCAGCACCGCTGCGGCGTAGGGAATCATCGGGAAACAGGTACCCTGGCCGCTGGGGATGAGAATTTTAGCGTTTGTGCCCAGCCCGGCATAGAGCAGATCTGTAGATGGAATGGTCAAGGACTCGGGTAGTTTCGCCTCCTGGTGCAGGTTACTCACCACCGCTTCGGTAATCTCAGCCAGGCGAGATTTCTCGGTGTCGTAGAACTGGCGCAGGGAGGTAAGCACCTGCAAAAAGCCCGGTCGTCCGTACTTCGGCTCCACCGGGAAGTAGGTGCCGCCGTAAAAGGGCACCCGCGTTTCAGGATGGAGCACCACGTTCAATGGCCATCCCCCCTGCCCAGTCAACATTTGCAGCGCCTGCATGTAGATGCTGTCGATGTCGGGCCGCTCTTCGCGATCGACCTTGATGGGAATGAAGTTGGCGTTCATGTAGGCGGCGATCGCCCCATCCGAAAACGCCTCGCCCTCCATCACCGTGCACCAGTGACAGCTGGAATACCCAATCGACAAAAAAATTGGTTTGTCATCCTGCTGCGCCCGCTCCAGTGCCTCGTTGCACCAGGGCCACCAGTCGATTGGGTTTTCAGCGTGCTTGCGCAGATACAGACTGGGCGAATCTGCTAGGCGATTAGTCATGACCACTAGGCGGATGAGGGCATGATCACCCTACCACGGCGGCAGTTGAGGGGTTTACAGCCTAGGGTTTGAAATTAAGGAGTTCTGGCAAAATCTTTCCCTGAGTTAAGCCACTGGCAAGGTAGCTGTAATGGCTTGGCAGACTCATAATCTATCAGCTTCCCCTGAACGTCTTAACGTAATTTGAATAACTGTTAGAGTCAGCCCGCTAGGCAATCTCTTCCAATACAGGAACGTACTTCGTTTCGTAGTTTTCGATTAAGGCACCAATAACATCCATCATTGAAGCCAGAGGATGTTCTTCATCTTCGCCCACCTGATCGATAAGGGTGTCTAGCAAAGCGACTAACCGCTCATATTGTTCGTCGGAGTGGGGAACGTATACTGTGTTAACGATCGGCTCCCAGGCAGCAATAGTTTGATCGAGATTAATACTCTGAATCATTCTTTCCATCTCCCTTCGTCATATTCTGCGTGGGTCAATACAGCTCGGATGTAAACTTTACTGCGGTTGTAATGAATAGCTGCAATCAGCCGGGCTTTGTTGCCCCCGATATTAAAAACGGTCATTTTCCCGACTTGATCGGCAGACGGCATGAACTGTCGGAGTTCAGCGAAATTAGAAAAGTTGTCCTCTTTAACAATTCTGTACCACTGAGCCAGAGTACTGCGTGTATTCGGATGCAGTGCAGCAAACTCATTGAGTCGCTTGCGCGTAATCACATGCATGCCAAGTTATTTGCGTCTCCTGCTAACGAGCATTGTTTCTACTATGACATTTGCGGCAAGGTAGAGGCTACGGCGTAACGAAGGCTTTGCCTATGCAGATTCAGTTTCCCGATCGCTGGCCGACCGCGCCTGCGGAGGCGATCGCCCTCCAGCAAACCCTCGCGCCCCAGATTGTCCTTGAAGACCGTATCCCCAACCCGATTCGCTACGTCGCTGGGGTCGATGCGGGGTTTGAGGATGAGGGCGAAACCACCCGCGCCGCTGTAGTGGTGCTGTCGTTTCCTGACCTGACCCCAGTGGATGAGGTGCTGGTGCGGCAGCCGACCGTCTTTCCCTACGTGCCGGGGCTGCTGTCGTTTCGGGAAGTGCCTGCGGTGCTGGAAGCGCTGGCGCAGCTACGAACAGAGCCGGATGTAATTCTCTGCGATGGTCAAGGAATTGCTCATCCCCGCCGATTGGGGATTGCGTCGCACTTGGGGCTGTTGTGCGATCGCCCCACGGTGGGTGTGGCCAAGTCGCGCCTGGTGGGCACCCACGCCGAAGTGCCGCCCGACAAAGGAAGCTGGGTACCGCTAATGGATCGGGGCGAGCAGATTGGAGCCGTGCTTCGCAATCGCGCCAATACCAAGTCGCTGTACATTTCCCCCGGCCACTACACCACGCTCGAAACTGCGATCGACCTGGTTCTGCGATGCACCACCAAATACCGTCTGCCCGAAACTACCCGCTACGCCGATCGCCTGGCGTCTTCCGATACGGCGCGATCGGCGCTGGGGGAAGCGCAGCAAGGTCGCCTGTTTTAGATTTGATGAGACGGTAGAAAATTCCTTGACAGCAAGAGTCAAGCCTGGGCAATATCTGTCTGAGAAAAATCGTTCCCTTTGAACAGCAGAGGTTCATTTCTAGATTTAGCCAGGGCGTAGGCAAAGCAATCGCCAAAGTTTAGGCCTGCCGGGTGCCGACCTTTGCCATAGGTTCGCCAAGCTGTTGCAGCCAAATCAGCTTGCAGTCGATCGAACTCTACTACGGTTAGATCTGCTTCGTAGGCAAATAGTTCAAACTCAGCACGGCCTAAAGCCTGTTTGCGAGCCTCAATTACCAAGTTGCATTCTAGCCAATTGGGAGCCGAAATAAGGCGAGTTGTGGCGGCAGCAATCTTTTCATTAAAGGTCTCCCGCTCAGTTTCGGCAAAGAGAATGGCCACGATCGCCGAGGTGTCGATCACCATTAGCTTGGTAGCCCGTGCTTGTCGTAGCCCAAAATTTCGTCTGCGCTGCGGTTGTCATAATCGGGTAGGGCCGCACAGCGCAGGGCAATTTCATTTAAGCGATCGACTAAGGGGCGGGGCTGCGGGTCGGGTTTGCTGGTCTTAAATTTAGCCAAAGCCTGTTGAAGCGCCATTTTGACGGCATCAGTTAGACTTTGTCCGGTCAGTTCTGCCAATTCCTGTGCCATGCGGTGAGCTTGGGGATCTTGAATTTTCATAACCACTGAAAACCCCAATGAGTGGATGTTGCTATTTTACTCTTCCAACATCTAACCAAACAGAGGTCTACCGCCCCAACCGACTCAGCAGCGTTCCTGCTTTGCGACTGAGGGTTTTGATTGGAGATGGGGATGGTGCTGGAACGTCCACCGGGCGGCTGTCGGGGTCGCGCAGGTAGCGGTAGTAGGCCCAAATATCCCAGTAGGGGCAGCCCGGCTGAATGCGGTAGCCCGCCCAGTGCAGGTAGTCGAGAGGCTTGTTCACATTCGGATCTACCAGCGTCATGCCCTCTTGCTCAAAGTGGGGGCTGCCTGCCCAGTTGCCGGGGCCGCCGCCGGGCTGGCGCACCAGGTTAAACCGCCGCGCCATGCGCTTGAGAATTAAATAGTTAATGATCGGCTGGTCGGAGGTTTTTTCGGAGAAGTCAAAGTAGTCGGGGTGGGCAGCGCATTCGGCAAAGGTGTCATACAGGTCTTGCTCGCTGACCAGCCCTTTTTTTGAGCCCCAAAAGCCGCAGTTAAACATATCCTCTAGCTCGGCGGCGGTGAAGACGCCCTGCTCGACGATCGCGGGCGCGAACACGTTGCGAATGCCGCCCCGGTGCTGGTAGTCGTAGCTGATGAAGTCGTGGTTGTCTAGGTGATCCAATACGTTTGCGATCGCGCTAAACACCACCACGTCGGTATCGATATAGAGGAAGCGATCGAAGGGGCCAAACCAGCAGGCCTGCTTGCGAAACTGGTTGGGCCTAGCAAAGAACCCCTTGCCAAAGATGGCGTGCAAATTTTCTGACAACCGCCGAATGAACTCCAGGTCGGGGTAGACCTCTACGCCGTAGTCACGGCCGAGCACCTCGGCCACCTGGTGGTAGTCGTCGTTGTAAGGAATCAGCATCACCGGAATGCTGGGATCGTGGGCGCGGATGCTGTTCAGGCAGGCGATCGCGTGGTCGATCACCTTGTCGTTGGCTGTAATGTAAATGCCGCGCGAAGTCATAGCAATTCTCTAGGGGAGCAGTTGGGCCAGGGGTTTTAGGTACCGTCGCCAGCCCTGGGGCCGGGCTGTCACTAGTTTGCCCAGCAGCGCGGGACGATTCGCGGCGTCGTGCAGGTAGCGGTAGTGCAAGAACACGTCGCGATAGGGCAGGTCTACATTCTCGCCATGACAAAGACGGACAAATAACTGAGATGACAGGCCGATGTAGTGCAGATACAGCAGCGGCACGCCTTTGTCGTAGACCCGCTGATTCTCAACAGTGAAATGTCTAGAGGTAACGGAATTTCCGGTGCGCTGCTCTGGTGGCAGCGTCAGCGCCAGGTTGCAAGAATTCACCCCATTCCGCATTACCAGGTAGTTGAGAATGGTTTGGTCGGGGGCCATCGGGTACAGCACGGCTGCCTCCCCAGATGTCAGCCAATCCAAAACGTCTTGGCCCTGGTTAGGATCAAATAACCCCCGACGGCTGGCGTAAAAGCCTGAGCAAAACGCCTGTCGCTGAAGCTGTTCTGCTGAAAACATCTTTTCCATCCAGCCCGAATTCACGTCGTAGACGTGGCTGAGGTCTTTGTGCTGAAAGTCGTAGGTGACCCAGTCGTAGTCAGTCAGCGCGTTGAACACCGGGACTGGATCGCTCAGCAGCAGCGTATCAGCATCCATGTAAATGAAGCGATCGAAGGGACCGTCGAAGGCGCAGAAGCGACGGTGGGTGCCCATACGGTGCACGCCCGCGCTGCCGATCGCATCCCACTGCTGCCGGGCGGTAGGGTGGGCGGCCCAAATTTGCTCCACCCAGGCATCCCACCGCTGAATGGAGGCGGTGTCGTCGTAGAGCGTCACCTGGGGACGCTCCTGCACCATCTCCCTTAAACGATCCACCCGCTCGTCATAGGGGTAAATGCACACCAGCATGCCTGGAGCAAAGATCTCGATGCTGTTAATCAGGGCCACGATTTGGTTGTAGACGCGATCGTTACCAAGAGTACAAATGCCATCCATTCAAACTACCTCAATGGTGGGCACTGCCCACCCTACTTGCTGATCTAGGAAAACAGGTCTGCCCCTACCCATTCACTCATCCACCTACCTACCCGCCTACTCACCCACCTGTCTACTCCTTACTCCCCACCCACTCTGACAGCCAGTTCATCAGGTTGAGCTTGTGGAGGATCACCTGGCGGGCTTCGGCGATCGCATCCTTCGCCTCAATCCACGCATCGGGGCTGGCCGTCACCTCACGGATGTACTCAATTCCCTTCGCGTCTAAGCTGGGCAGGCGCAAAAAGCTGCCGGGGGGCAAGAGCTTATCCGCCGCGCCGCCGCCGTAGTAGATGGGCAGACACCACGACAGCAGCGCATCCCAAAGTTTTTCGCTGGCGTACCAGTCGTTGTCGGCGTAGTTCTCGATCGCCAGGTTGTAGGTGTAGGGGGCCATACCCGCCCACTTGTTGCTGAGTTCTCCAGCAGAGCGGGTGCCGGGGGGCAGGTCACGCCCGTAGACCTCAACGGGCACATCACTGTTCTGAAGCTGCTGTAGAAACGCTAGTCGCTGGCGGTGGCTCTCGGTGCGGTTAATGCCGGAGGTGATCCAGCTGCAGGGGCTGTGCTTTTCGGGGGGCGGCGCTTCATTGAGTTCGCGGAACGATACGTTGACGTACCAAATCGCAGGCATGTAGGCGGGCACCGGAGCAGCGGCGTCGGGGCCAGAAACGTAGCCGCAGTAGTCGCGGGCGTAGGCGTAGTTGAGCAGGTTTTGATACTGCACCTCTGGCAGGGGCGGCTCGCGCAGCAAAAAGGCAATCCGCTCTTTGGGCACCTGTTTAAACTGGGGCGGCAGTTTGTCCAGGGCGTCTACCGCTGCTTTAGGCCGAGCCAGAGACATCACATTGCGCAGCAGCTGCGTTTTAGACCGGCGCGGGGGAGCAAACTGCTCGTGAAAGTTGAACTGGTACAGCAGCAGGTAGTCGGGCTGAGGATCCTGCGACTGCAGCTGCATATTGCCCCAGACGCCAAAGGGCTGAGGACTCTGCTTCCACAGCCAGTCGCACTGGGTGAGGCCACCGTAGCTAGAGAGCATACCGATAACGGGGAGAGGCATAGGGTGAGAGAGGGAGTGGGTGGGTGGGTGAGTGGGTGAGTGAGTGAGGGGATTAGAGGGGTAAGGGGGTGCCGGGTGGCCGGGTAGGGACGGGGGGAAAACAAGTGGCGACGGCGGCGGCAATTTCCTGGGTGAAGCGATCGGTGGAGAAAAGGGATTGTTGCTGGACTAGGGCGTCTAGCAGGGCAGACTGGCGATCGCGGCTTTCCAGCACCGCCACGATTTTCTCGATCGCATCCTGGGCGTTGCTAAAAATAATGTCTGAGTTGGCGGCGTTGACAATTTCGATCTGGCCGCCCCGGTTGTACACAAAGGGGATCATGCCCGCGTTGACCATCTCGGCCACCGAAATGCCAAAAGGTTCAGGCTTGTGGTGAATGCCGTAGCGGCAGCGGGCGAGAATCTTGAGGTAGTCGGCGTAGGGTAGATTGCGATGGAAGGTCACCCAGTCGGCGTTGGCCGCCGCCAGCTTCTGCACCCGGCGCTCGTAGCCCCAGCCGTAGGTGCCGCCGCCGCCGCCGGTGATGTGCAGCCTGACGTCAAAGCCGCGCTGGCGCACCGCCGCCAGAATTTCGATCACGCGGTGGGTCTGCTTGGCCACCACCACCCGTCCGCTGCACAGAAAGGCGGTCTCTTTGTCTGCCCAGGAAAGGGGGGCGATCGCCGTGGTCACGGGCGGGTAGACGACCTGGGCGTCAATGCCGTAGGTCTGCTTGACCACCTCGGCGGTACAAAAGGAGTTGGTGATGGAGACATTGGCCTTGAGGTTGGCCTCAGAAAACCGCGACAGCATCAGCATCAGCTTCATAACTGGGCCAGCTTTGGCCCAGGGCTGCTCGACTACGTTGACCCAGTGGATGTATTGCAGACCCCGCTGGCCCAGGTCTACGGCGTTGTAGGTAGAGATGGCCAGGTCATACCGGGCGCTGATCGCCTTGAAGCGGCGGATCGACCAGTGGATAAACGCCAGCCGCACCCAGGGCAGGTTGGCAATCAGGCTGTGGACGAAGTGGGTGAGGCCGGGGCTGAGCAGGGGCCTTACTCGAAGGCGATCGCGGCTCAGATTGGTGCCGTACATGGCGTTGAGATGGTCCAGATCGATGCCCGTCAGGGTACATAGCGTCACGTCGTAGTCGTTGACCAGGGCCACCAGCACCCACAGCGCTACGGCCTCGGCACCGCCGCCTAAAAAGTAGGGCTGCCAGACGGCAATGGTTTTGCGTGAGTTGGTCATGGGGTCACCGCTGGTTGTTCGGCAAACTGCATCGCGTGGAGCTTGGCGTAGTGCTGACCTTTCGCCAGCAGGGTGTGGTGGTTGCCCACCTCCACCACTCGCCCGTGGTCGAGCACCGCAATCTGGTCGGCCCGGTGCACCGTGGAAAGTCGGTGGGCGATGACCAGGGTGGTGCGGTTTTGGCTGAGTTCGTCGATCGCCTGCTGCACCAGTCGCTCAGAGACGGTATCGAGGGCGCTGGTGGCCTCGTCGAGAATGAGGATGTCGGGGTTTTGCACCAGGGCGCGAGCGATCGCCAGCCGCTGCCGCTGCCCGCCAGAAAGCATGATGCCGCGATCGCCAATCGGCGTGTCGTAGCCCTGGGGCAGTTTGAGAATGAACTCTTCGGCGTTGGCGCGGCGGGCCGCTTCCATCACCTCCGCCTCGCTGGCCTCGGGGTAGCCGTAGCAAATGTTGTCTTTCACCGAGGCATTGAAGAGAAACGTATCCTGGCTCACCACCCCCACCCGACGGCGAAAGGAGCGCATGTCAAACTCCTTCAGGTCAATGCCGTCAATCTCGATCGCCCCCGAACTGGGATCGTAGAAGCGGGGCAGCAGGTCGGCCAGGGTCGATTTGCCCGCCCCCGACGACCCCACCAGGGCCAGGGTTTGCCCCCGAGGCAGCATCAGGTCAACATCCTTCAGCGCCCAGCTTTCGCCCTGCGGGTAGCGAAACGAAATGTGGTTAAAGCGAATGCCCTCGCTCAGCTGCGAAAAAGTCCGATGCCCGGAGGCCATAAACGGTTTGTCGCTGCGGTTGAGAAAGGCCCCGAGGCGTTCGGTACTGGCGACGTTGCTGGCAAACTGGCTGCGGCTGCTGTTGAGCTGACCAATAAAGGGCAGCATGCGAAACAGCACCACCAGGTAAATCAAAATGATCGAAGAAAAGGTTTCTAGCTGGCTGGCAAACAGCGATCGCCCTACAATAATGAGCGCAATAAACGCCATTATGCTCAGCATTTCGTTGACCGGGCCAATGCTGGCAAACACGAGCTGCGACCTGAATTCGGCCTCCTCTCGCTGGTCTACCAGGCGGTTAATAATGGCGTACTCTCGGTCTTCATTGGCGGTTGTTTTGACCAGGCGAATGCCGGAGAGCACCTCAATTAAGCGATTCGACAGAGCGGCGGCGGCGCTAGAAAGCTCCTGGCCAAACGCTTTGGCTTTGCTGATGGATACCTGATTGGCCAGCGCCACCGTGGCCATCAGCAGGGCCGAAACCAGCGTCAGCTGCCAGGAAATTGCCATCAAAATGACTAAAAACACCAGAATAGTCACAACCAGGGTGGCAATTCTGGCCAGGGTTCTAACCGCTGTGGCGACTCGATTGACCTCAGTATTCAGGTAGTTCATCAAATCGCCGAGCCGGACATTGGCGTAGTAGTCTAAATCGACATCCAGCAAGAGCCGCAGTCCGTCTCGGCGCAAATGACAGACATAGTCTCGACTGAGCAGGCTAGAAATGGCTGTACCGCCGTAGTTAGCCAGGTTCTTGAACAGCAGCGCCACCAGCAAAACCGCCATTAACGCCAGTGGTCGGTAGTCACCAGACACGCCGTTAAAAACGGAGAATAGGGAGCTTAGCAGCGGCGGAAAATTGGTGTTCTCCAGAATATCTTGGCCCAGCAGATCGAGCATTAGCGGAATAATCAGCGTAATGCCGATGCCGTTAAAAATGGCTCCTGACAGGCCCAGTAGAATAGACAATAAAAACCACAGCGGCGACTTTTTGGCGACGTTAAAAATTAGATGATTTGCGCTCATAGTGATTTATAAATTCGCTAGAAGATGGTCTAACTGAGTCGCCATTGTTGTAATGCTGTAGTGCTCACAGCAGCGGGCTCTGGCCTTTAGCCCCAGGGCCTGGGCCTGCGGCCAATCGGCAAAAATAGACTGGAGCTGAGCGGCAAGATCTGCCGGTGAATCTGGCTCGGCCAGGTAGCCAGTATCGGCCAAAATTTCGGGAATATCGCCTACCCGCGTGGCCAGAATGGGTTTTGCCATTGCCATACCGTCGGTGAGCTTGAGCGGAAACTGGGCCTGGGCCGCCGGGGTCTGGCGCTGGGGCACCACCACCACATGGGCAGCGGCAATCACCCTGGGCATGTCTTCGTAGGGCTGCTTGCCCAGGTGAATAATGTGCTGGGGCCAGCGATCGCGCAGGGTGCGATCGTAGTCGTCGTAGGGGCTGCCGCCGACGATCACCAGCTTCAGGTCGGGCTGGTTGAGCCGATCCATAGCGACCAAAACATCCTCCACGCCCTTGTAGGGGCGGGGCGCACCGGGAAACATCAGCACCCGGTAGTCGGCCAGACCGTAGGCGGCGCGGCTGGCCTCTGGGTCGTAGCGATCGGGGTTGAATAGCTCAGTGTCTTTGCCGTTGGGGATTTTGACCCCGCCAAAGCGCCGCTGCAAAAAGTCATTGTGGGTGGTGATCAGATCAGCCTTGGCCACCAGTCGTTCTATCCATTGCAAATAGAGCGGGTGATCTGGGTGGCGCAGCGCCCCCTGATGTTTCAGCAGATCCCGCGCTAGCTGCCGGGAACTGGGGCGGTAGCGGTAGTCGTCGCCGCCGTGCCAGCTCAGCTCCCAGTCGTCAATATCGAGCAGGATCGGGCGGTGGGGCCGCGATCGCGCCATTTGACGGTGCAGCAGAGCCAGGCCAAAGCTGCTGGGCTTGAGCTTGTAGGCATAGACAATATCGCCGCTGAGGTGGCGAAAGAGTTCACCGACGGCTCGTAGCCCAGGGGCAGGCGTCGCGAGGGGAACGGTGTGGATGGCAACATCGGTTGTGGGTGCCGCCTGGTTCGCAGCGGGTGCAGGCCCCGACCTGGAACGCGGGTTTTCGGCATCGCCCTCCGCTGAAAATCCGACAATTTCTACCGGGTAGCCCCTGCTCTGCAGCGCCTGCGCCAGCAAAAATGGCCGCACGGCCCCGTTCCAGCGTCCAGCGCCGCGACTCGATAAATCGCTGACTAAAATTGAGACCTTAGGCCGCAACTCCTGGCCATCGCCAGGGAGCCTGCTTAGCCCAGGGGCAGGGCTAGCGGTAGGGCGTTGATCCAGCATGGGTGCCACGAGCTAGGGGCGAGACTACATAGACCAGGGATACACCCCTATAGCTTGCCCACCTTTGTCGTTGACATTTAGGTAAGCCCCCAAACCCAACGCTCTCTTCAAAAAGCGCTTCAAAAAAGCGCTAGCGCAGGTAGCTAGCGCCGCTGCCCCAGGGAGCCCGGCTGAGACCGTTGCCAATGGTAACTACTTCGCCGCTGGCGCGGGTAATGCAGTGGGCTTTGAGTTCATCATTGTCGTACTCGCCAACTACGGTGACCTGTTCGCCGGGGGCAATTGTGAGTTTTTTGTGCCAGCGAGGGCCAGCATTAACAATGATCTGGCTGGTGCCGTCGCTGAGGATAAAGTTGTTGCCGACTACGCTACCGACGGTGCCAGCGATCGCTGTGCTGCTGGGGCGGCTGAGAGAATGAATCGGCACAATCTGCGCTATGGCGGGAAACGTGGCCCCCAGTCCCAGCGTGAGCAGAGCTGCCGTTGTGAAAAATCGCATAAACCTGAGAATTGACTGATCTTAAACGTATAGCTGTAGCCGATTCGGTTAGGACTTCTGTCAGACAGCATTCAAACGTTTGAACGTTTTCAAGCTTTATGGATGTCCTAACTTAAGTCACTCTGGCTACACAGTGTACGTACCTCTTTAGATCGTTGAAAAAATTGCGGTGCTGCGTCATCTGTCATTTGACAGAGATCGGCGGCGTTAGCCAATTTCTTCATTGACCGGGAAGCGGTTGATCAGGTCTTTGGCCTCGCGGGCGTTGCTGCGCAGGGTTTCGCTGATGTAGGGCACGTGGGGTATCTGCGACAGCACATCCAGCGTGCGGCGCAAAATGCGCACAATGTCGCCCTCATCGAGGCTGGTGTTGTCGCACAGCGTTACCCAGTCAACGCCATTGGCCCACTGCTCGACTAGGCCCACCAGGTCGTACTCTAGCCAAATGGGGGCGGTGACGTGGCGGCGGTGCTGCTGCTGGTAGAGCTGGCGGCGCAGGCTATGCAGTCCGCCCAGGGCTTCTTCTACCGTGCCGGAGAGTTTGTAGCGGCACCAGCTGTCGGGGCGCGAGTTTTCGGTGACCAGGGCGGCCAGGGCGGCGGCGAGCTGGGCGGCGTTGAGGTGGTCAAACTCGCCCGACTCTAGGGCTAGGGCCAGCCACAGCTCGTTGTCGCCGCGAATGGCGGCGGCCATTTCACCCAGCTCGGTGGGGCGGTTGTCGTCGAGGCCGCCAAAGTGCTTCAGCACATCCATGATGTTGAGAAACTCCTGCCAGTAGCGACCGGTGTACTGGGCCAGCTTTTCTCTGCGATCGCGCCATTCTGCCTCCAAATCGCGCAGGCGCTTCTGGCGCTTGAGCAGCGACTTGGTGTTCTCCCACTGGCTGGCGGGGTGTTTGGCCAGGGTGTGCTCAACCTCGCGCATGCGATCGAGCTGGTCTTGCACCTCGGGGGCCAGCATTTCCAGGGTGGGCGGGGTGGCCATGGTAGCGACGATCGCGGCGGTGTGATCGTCGCCCCGGCAGTGCTGACCCGGACGGGGGGCCAGCTCGCTGGGTGGAGCCAGGGTATCGACCGCCTGCAGGCGGGGAATATCGGCGTGCAGGCCGACCACATCGGCGGTGGTGACCACGTACCACTGGTTGGTCTGCGTCAGGCACACCAGGTAGGGAAACTGCCCCGACCCCTGCGCCTTGGCAACCAGCACGGCGGGCACCGGCTCGCTGACGGGAATGTGCTTGCCCTTGAGGGAGAGCAGGGTGCCTGCGATCGCAAAGGGCACCATCTTGGCCACATCGTCGGCCAGCACCTGAGCGGCCTGCTGCTGCAGGGTCTTGAGCAGGCGGCGTTCTTCTTTGAGACGCTCTTTGAGTTTGGCGTACTCGGCTAGCAGGCCTTCGTCGAAGGCGGCGAGCTGGGCCTGCTGGTGCGCGATCGCTCCCTCCAGGCGATCGATCTCCTGCTGCTGGGGCACCAGGTGCAGGGTGGCCAAATACTGGCCAAAGCTGCGCTCGATCAGGTCTTTGGCTTCATCAATGGTGTGGGTTTGCAGCAGGTTGAGCACCATGCCGTAGCCGGGAGTAAACTGGCTGACCAGCGGGTCAGCCCCCGAGGTGGCCAGGTGCACCGCCTCCCGCGACCCCTCAAAGGGGCTTTCAACCGTGACCACATGGCCCTGGAGATCCATGCCGCGCCGCCCGGCTCGGCCCGCCATCTGCAAAAATTCTGATGACGTGAGCAGGCGGTGGCCCATGTCGGTGCGCTTCGAGAGGCTGGCGATTACCGTGGTGCGGGCGGGCATGTTGATCCCCGCCGCCAGGGTTTCGGTGGCAAACACCACCTTGATCAGCCCCGCCTGAAAGAGTTCTTCGACCAGCCCTTTCCACAGGGGCAAAATGCCCGCGTGGTGGGCCGCAATGCCCCGGTACAGTGGCCCCACCTGGCCCGCCCGCCCAGCATCGGGGTTGTGGGCCAGAAAGGTGTCAATGCGGAGCTTGAGTTCCTGCGCTTCCTCGTCGGTCACGAGCGACATATAGCTGACCTCATCCACCGCTTTGTCACAGCCCCGACGGCTAAAAATAAAGTAGATGGCGGGCAGCATATCGCGCTCTTGCAGCTGACCCACCACAAAGGGCAAACTCACCCGACCGCCGCCGCGCCGACCGGGCTGGCGCTGGGGAGCCCGCTGCTTTTTGAGCTGTGGATTAATGGCCTTTTGGGCGGCATCGAGCAGGGGCACCAGTCGCTTGCCGGTGCAGTAGTGAAACTGCAAGGGCACCGGGCGAAAGTCGGAATAGATTAGCTCGGTGGGGCCGTGGACTTTTTGCAGCCAGTCGGTGAGCTGGCCTGAGTTTTCGACCGTGGCGGAAAGGGCCAAGAGCTGAATTTCCGGCGGGCAGTAGATGATCGACTCTTCCCAGACGGTGCCGCGCTGGCGATCGTTCATGTAGTGGCACTCGTCGAGCACCACGGCTTCGACCTGCTGGAGGGTGGTGCCGGTTTCGCCAATGCGAGTGCCGTAGAGCATGTTGCGAAAGATTTCGGTGGTCATCACCACCACGGGGGCATCGCGGTTGATGGAGAGATCGCCGGTCAGCAAACCCACATTGTCGTAGCCAAACTGGTCGCGAAAGTCGCGCAGTTTTTGGTTAGAAAGTGCTTTTAATGGAGTGGTATAAAACACTCGCTTGCCGTGGTCTAAGGCCCGGTGGATGGCGTATTCGCCCACCAGGGTTTTGCCGGAGCCGGTGGGGGCACACACCACCACAGATTTGTCGGCGTTGAGGGCGTCGATCGCCTCGTGCTGAAAATCGTCGAGGGGAAAGGGGAAGATGTGGGCGAGGTCTAGCACAAGGCTGGCACGGGTAGGGGCGACACTATTCTAGTGTGCCAAGAGATTCACGAAACAGCGCGAGTTGAGCGGTTCTCTCTTAAAGATGTGAATGGGGGCAGCAGTTCTTCGGATGAACTGCCAAATAATTCGACAACCGCAGATCGTAGGGTGCATTCGCGCAGCAATGCACCACTCCCCTCTGCAAATACCGATGTACGCTTGAATAAGCCCAATCTATGGGGCACTCCACCAACCCATGCTTCACCGGGTTGAAATGAATGTACTCACAATGGTTCACAAAATCCTGCTCATCTCGAATGGCATGCTCCCAATAGCGGCGCTGCCATAGATTTCCCTCCCCCCGGCGCTCTCCCGATGTACTTTTCTCCGATGGCAGCGCCAACTCTCTCCCACAGGTCTTTGTCACCATAAGCTTGATCAACCGCCAGCGTTTTGCATAGTCGGCATCAGACTCTGGCAGCGTCAAAATGCAGTGGAAATGATCGGGTAGCAGCACAAAGGCATCGATCGCAAAGGGATATTTTTGTCGCACGGCAACAATCGCTTCTCGCAGGGCATGTCGGCCAAGATCGGTACAAAGCCAGGGATACCTTTGGTAAGTGACGTGGGTGAAGAAGTAGCTACCGCCGGATCGGCACAATCGTCGGTAATTGGGCATTGGGGTGAAGGGAAGAATTTTGTTTAGGATGCCCGATTGTGGTTGAGATGGTTGAGTTGGTGGGGGCTTTGACGGTGCATTGCTGCGCGAATGCACCCTACTGTTTTAACCATCGACCAGAGAGCTTTTAGGTTGTTTCGACCAATTCACTGTGCCAGTTTTGTCTTGGAGCCATAGGCGTGTGTAGCTTGGCTACTTGCAGAGGAATCTTGGGCGCTTAGGGCGTGGTCTTGTCATAATGGCGGGCGAGCCCTCAAGTGACTAATTAGCTATGGTTGTTGAGCTTTTGACCCCGGTTGCTACCTGGGCGCTAGGTAAAGCCGCTGACACTGTCTGGACTCTGGCAACAGACAAGGCGCAGACGACGCTGCAAAAGACAGATGTTGAGCAGGCAATTAAGGCCGGATTGGAAGCAGTGAGGGCGTGGGAGCAGTCGCTGGAGGTTCCGGCCCTGCTGTTTAAGCGCTGTGACGACAAGCAAAAGCGACAGTTTTTGGAGCAGGTGTTTGCCAATGCTGGCGTGGTAGAGCAGCTTCAGCGTCCGCTGGTGGGTAAAGGTGAGCCAGATGTGGGTTTGTTGCAGGCCTATGTTGAGCAGGTTGCCAGGGATGGGGGCATTGAGCTAACAACTGAAAGCTTGCCTCAGTGGTTGCAGATTTTTAGCGCTACCTATGTTGAAAAGACGGCACTGTTTACGAAGTACGAGGTGGCCCGGCAACGCTATCTACAGCAGCTTGCCCACTGGTATGACGACGTTAAGTTTCTCGGTATCTCTGTTGCCGGGCAAGAAGATACCAAGTCGGAGAAGCTGCTACAAATTTTCGTCATGCCGGATGTGAAGCAGCGGGCCGAATCTTGGAAACAAGAACAGCTATCCCAGCAGGTTTCTTTAAAGTCAAGATCAGGCCTGATATTAATGGTGGATGATCCCGAGCTGATTGTGGGACACCCCCAGTTCAAATTAATGATGGAGCAGCATCAGCTAACCTTGCTACTCAAGCAAGAGGGCAAACCCTTTTCAGCGGAAGCAATATATCAGCAGGGTCGGTCTCAAAGGTGCGTGCTGTTGGGGGCACCGGGTTCTGGCAAAACCACGTTGATGAGCTATTTTGCCGTAGCCTTCACCACTGAGGAAACGCCTGTCAAACTGGGTTTAGCAGGTGAGCATCTGCCAATTTTGGTGCGTATTCGTGATTGGGTACGGTCTTCCCATACAAATCTGCTGGACTACGTGCGCTGGTTTGCGACAGATAAGCTCAACGTTAGGGACTTGCCCCCTGGCTTCTTTGAGCACTGGCTGAAGGCGGGCAAGGCGCTGATTTTACTGGATGGGTTGGATGAGGTGGCCAGCGAAGCGCGGCGGGATGAGGTCGTCAACCAGATCGAATGCTTTTTGCAGCATGAGGCCTATCGACAAAACCCGGCCATTATCACCTCGCGCCCAGCGGGTTATAAGCAAGCCTACTTTCGCACAGAAGAGTTCCCTCACTACGACTTGCAACCGTTTGACCAGCCAAAGATCGACCAGTTTATTCAGAACTGGTACGACAATCGCTTTCAGGATCGCGACGAATCGCAGCGGCGACAGCAAACGCTTAAGCAGGCTTTATCAGAGCGCGATCGCATTCAGGTGCTGGCCAAAAATCCACTGCTGTTGACGACTATTGCTCTGATTGATCGTGGTGAAGCCTATCTGCCGCACGATCGCCACGAGCTTTACAACCGAGCTGTAGAAACCCTGCTAACCAACTGGGACGCCAACAAAGAACTCAACGACTACAAGTGGCCGTTGGAATATCTCAAGCGCGATGCCGTGCGACGTATGATGGAGCGCTTAGCCTACTGGATACATAACTATGGCAGCACAGGGGATACCGAGGGCGGTACCTTAATTGATTGTGAAGATCTCATTCGTCAACTCAGCCTCTTCATTGCAAAAAAGGCCAAGATCGATCGTGAAGAGGCGACAGCAGAAGCCAAACGATTTTTAGAACATATCCGTAGTCGGACCGGGCTACTTAATGAACAAGGGCAAGATTGTTATGCCTTTGTTCACAAGACGTTTCAAGAATATCTTTGTGCTCAAGAAATTCAGGAACAGTCTGCGGATGAAGACTACGATTTTGACCTCATCTTGAGTCCAATTCGTGACCACTTGCACAATCCCCACTGGGAAGAAGTGTTGTTACTACTGATTGCCCAGCAACGGGAAAAGCGGGTAGGCAAGATTCTTCAGAAGATCTTAGACCATCCCGCCCCCTACGAGCAGTGGCTGCATCGCAACCTCTTTTTTGCGGCGGCTTGTATGGCTGAGAATGTGAAGCTTACCGATGTCAATCTAACTGAGCACATTCTCGCTGCTCTGGTGGAGCTTGTAGTGGCAGAATCGTCCCTGATTTCTTTAAGGTTGAAAAGACAAGCAGAGCAGTGTCTACGGAACCTGGCAAAGACTGAATTTCAAGACTTGGCTTTACCTCTTCTAGAAGTTCAGCATGCCAAAATTAGCCCTGTGCAATTACAACAATTTCGGGCTGCATTAGGTTGTGAAGCCTCAGCAACAGCCACGCTATTCATGCTTCTCAGCAATGAGGATAGTAGTATTTCCATGTCGGCTGCGAAAGCCTTGAGTCAACTTGGTAAAAATATTCACGATACCTTGCGAAGGCTTTGTAACATTAACCCCCAGGTAATACAGGTTCTTCTCTCTAAACTCAGTGACGAAGATCTTATAGCCAGCTCTGTGGCTGCGTACGCTTTAAGCCAACTTGGTAATGCCAACCCTGACGTAGTGCAAGCTATGCTTGACTGCTTAAAAAGTGGGGACAGAAAAACTATCGCTATGGCTGCACATGCTCTAGGTCAACTACTCAGCCCTAGCCCCAGTGTGGCAAAAGCTCTCCTTTCTTGCTTTGATGATGGGGATAACGACATTCGCTCTAGCATTGCAGAGCCGCTAGGCAGACTGGCTAGAGTTGAACCTAGCGTAGTGCAAGCTCTCCTGAATCGACTCAAGGATGAGGATAGTAACGTTCGCTATGCAGCTGTATGCGCTCTAGGCGAACTTGGTACTACTACTCCTAATATGCTACAAGCCCTCGTGTATTGCCTCGACGATAAAGACAGAAACGTGCGGATAAGCGCCTTATTTGCTTTAGGAGAACTCGGTACTTCTACCGCTGATATGCTGCAGGCTCTCCTACATCGTCTTAAAGAGACCGATTGGGAAGTTCGTTCTATGACAGCATACGCTTTAGGCAAACTTGGCAACGCAACCCCTGAAGTAATACAAGCGCTCTTATCTTGCCTCAGCGACGACCTTGAGGACGTCCCATCCAGCGCTGCAATAGCACTAGGCGAACTCGGTACTGATACTTCTGAAGTCTTACAGGCCCTTATCTCCCTCCTCGTTGATAGCGATAAGTATAGTCGTTCTAGCGCTGTACAAGCTTTAGGGCAACTCGGTAATACCAACACTTCCGTGATACAAACATTAATCGGTTGTCTCAGCGATGATGATAGTGATGTCCGCTCTAGTGCCGTAGCTGCCTTGGGAAGACTGGCTCGGCCATCCCCCGAGGTGGTGTCAGAGCTGATCGACCGCCTCAGCGATGACGAAAGTGGCGTTCGCTCTAGGGCCGCATCCGCCTTGGGTAAACTGGGCAGGCAAACAGATGTCGTTGCACCCCACTTAGCTGACTGGATTGAGCAAAACCAGCACGCTGACTATGTCGGCCACGGTATCGATGCCCTATGGGCCATCATGACAGAGCAATCGTAGGGTGCATTCCCGGCCCATAGCTCCGCGCAAAGCCCCACAAATTTACACTTTAGGCCGCAATGCACCGCTCACTGTATCGAGTGTCTCGCTTGACGCAAACGGTGCGTTACGGCCAGGGCAGAGTGCACTTCACACTCACCGAGTTGGCCTAAGGCCGGGAACGCACCCTACGCATAATCTAGCTTTCGGTGAGTTCAATGGTGAAAGGCGGGCAGTGCCCACCCTACAGTAGCTAACGCGCCAATGCAAAGTAAGCGGTGCTCAACCGATGGGTTTGGCTTGCAATAGCAGAGGTGTAAGGTGGGCAGTGCCCACCCTACAGCGGTCTACAGATCTAGCCTTGGCCGATCGCGCCGCAGCAGACTAAACACCTCCCCCTGGGCTGGGGTAATCAAAATCCCCGACGTGGGTATCGTGACTAGCTGGCTCCAGGTCGCCTGCTCTGCATAGCCCAGCACATGCAGCGTGTGAATGGTCGATCGCACCCCCTCCGGCGAACCAATCACCAGATGGCGCAACCGCTCCCGCTCTGGCGGCAGGTCGGGATCGGCAAGCAGCAGCGGGGTCGCCGCACCCGCACGGGCCGACGACGCCAAAAATGGCAAACACAACATTGGGGTTTCCTCCAAGAAACGGATGGGTAGGAAACCCAAAACTTGGCCGCTCCCGGACATAAGCGGTTCGGAGCGGCCAGAGTAACATAGTACTCAGCCTCCGAGACAGCCCGTAACTGCCGAAGGGGTCAGCTGGTGGTGGGTGTTGAGAGCACCTGCCATCAGCGTTCGACCAAATTTTGGGAACCGGGCTGCACACAGACAGCCTTAATCGAGGAATGTAGCGTATTGCCACCCTCCAGGCAAGTCAAAATTGCTACAGACTGCAACTCCGTCTTGAAGCTTAACGATCGCACCGCCAAAGCAGGTAGGGTGGGCAATGCCCACCACCCTATTTATTCATCTACCACCAAACCCTCCCCACCCGATCCTTGGTAAAATCGGAAGGTGAAAGGTGGGCGGTGCCCACCCTACAGGTTTGAACTGGCGATCGCGAAGCAAGTACAGACCCGCGCGAAGCAAGTACACCTCTGCGTGAAGCAAGTACAGCCCTGCGCGAAGCAAGTACAGCCTTGCGCGAAGCAAGTGCAGCCCTGCGCGAAGCAAGTACAGCCCTGCGTGAAGCAAGTGCAGCCCTGCGCGAAGCAAGTACAGGGGTGGTTAGGCTTTACCATCATCGCCGCTTCATTCAGCAGCCCCCGCTGATATGACTTCTGTAAAGCTGTGCCGGTTTTTCCGGGTCGGTGATCGCAGCGGGCACATTGCCCTGAGCGAAGGACAAGCCGCCCCAGCCTGCCGCCAACCCAAATTTTCTAACTGAACGTGCTGACGATGAAAGAACTGGTGCGAGGCGTCTACGGCTCCGACAGCAACGAGGCCCAGGCCGTTGGCTACAAGAAAAAGTCTGAGCGCAAGCGGCCCCGGCGATCGGCAGCCTAGCTCGCTAGCATTTCGTAAATCGTTGCTGCGCTGATGGCTAACCCGTAGGAGAACTACGGGCTTTTTTACATCCGTAAACTAATCTTAAATCGTGTTCTAGGTCACAATCGGCGATCGCGCAATTTGATCTGATCAAAAGGTCACTGCTCATCTCCTGACCCAGGACCAATCACTTATGGATACCCCATCTCCGGTAGACGTTGCGGTTGCCACGGCCCTGGCCAAGGAGCGCACCGCCGACGATATTGAGAGCATTAAGCGGGCCTTTCTCAACAACCTGTTCTACGTGCAGGGCAAGCCGGTGTCGCTGGCCACCCAGCACGACTACTATATGGCCCTGGCCTACCTGGTGCGCGATCGCATGCTGCACCGCTGGAACGGCACCGCCGAAAGCTACACCCAGCACCGGGCTCGCACGGTCTGCTACCTGTCGGCGGAGTTTTTGATGGGGCCGCACCTGGGCAACAACTTGATCAACATGGGCATTTACGAGCAGGTCAAGCAGGCCATGGAAGAGCTGGGCCTCAACTTCGACACCCTGCTGGCCCAGGAGGAAGAGCCGGGGCTGGGCAATGGCGGCCTGGGACGGCTGGCCGCCTGCTACCTCGACTCGCTGGCCTCGCTGGAGATCCCTTCGGTGGGCTACGGCATTCGCTACGAGTTTGGCATTTTTGAGCAAGAGCTGCGCGACGGCTGGCAGGTCGAGCGCACCGACAAGTGGCTGCGCTATGGCAACCCCTGGGAGGTGGCCCGGCCCGAGTGGTCGGTGGAGGTGAAGCTGGGCGGCTACACCGACACCTACACCGACGACCAGGAGCGCTACCGGGTGCGCTGGGTGCCCGATCGCGAGGTGCTGGGCGTGCCCTACGACACGCCCATTTTGGGCTACCAGGTCAACACCGCCAACACCCTGCGCCTGTGGAAGGCCGAGGCGATCGAATCGTTTGACTTTGCTGTGTTTAACCAGGGCAACTACTACGGCGCGGTCGAAGACAAGGTGGCCTCTGAAAATATTTCCAAGGTGCTCTACCCCAACGACGAAAAAATTGAGGGCAAGCAGCTGCGCCTGGAGCAGCAGTTTTTCTTTGTCTCCTGCTCTTTGCAGGATATGTTTCGCATTTTGAAAGGCCAGGGCATGGCGGTGGAGCAGTTCCACGAGAAGTTTGCCATTCAGCTGAATGACACCCACCCGGCGATCGCCGCAGCAGAACTCATGCGCCTGCTGCTCGACGAGCACGGCCTCGACTGGACCGTAGCCTGGGAGATCACCCAGAAAACCCTCGCCTACACCAACCACACCCTGCTACCTGAGGCGCTGGAGAAGTGGCCCGTCAGCCTGTTTGGCCAGCTGCTGCCCCGCCATTTGCAGATTATCTACGAGATCAACCGCCGCTTTTTGGAGCTGGTGCGGATGAAGTTTCCCAAAGACAGCGATCGCCTGGCCCGCATGTCGCTAATTGACGAAAGCGGCGAGCGCTACGTGCGAATGGCCAACCTGGCCTGCGTCAGCAGCCACACCATCAACGGCGTCGCCGCCCTGCACAGCGAGCTGCTGAAAGAAACCGTGCTGCGCGACTTCTACGAGCTGTTTCCCGAAAAGTTTACCAACATGACCAACGGCGTCACCCCCCGTCGCTGGCTGGTGCTCAGCAACCCGCGCCTGAGCACGCTAATTTCGGGCCGCATCGGCGATCGCTGGATCAAGCACCTCGACGACCTCAAACAGCTCGAACCGCTGGCCGACGATGCGGGCTTTCGCGACGAGTGGCGCAGCATTAAGCAGGCGGTCAAGCGCGACCTAGCGGGCCGCATCCACGAGCGATTCGGCATTTTGGTCGACCCCGCCTCGCTGTTCGACGTGCAGGTAAAGCGCATTCACGAGTACAAGCGCCAGCACCTCAACGCGCTGCACATGGTCACCCTCTACAGCCAGCTGAAGCAAAACCCCAGTCTCGACATCACCCCGCGCACGTTTATCTTTAGCGGCAAGGCGGCCCCCGGCTACCACATGGCCAAGCTGATGATCAAGCTCGTCACCGCCGTGGGCGACATGGTCAACAAAGACCCCGACCTGCGCAACCAGATCAGGGTGATTTTTCTGCCCAACTACAACGTCACCAACAGCCAGCGCATCTACCCGGCCTCCGACCTGTCGGAGCAGATTTCTACCGCCGGGTTTGAGGCCTCGGGCACCGGCAACATGAAGTTTGCCATGAACGGGGCGCTCACCATCGGCACCCTCGACGGGGCCAATGTGGAAATTCGCGACGCCGTGGGGGCCGAGAATTTCTTTTTGTTTGGCCTCACCGCCCCCGAGGTGGTGGCTCTCAAAACCGAGGGCTACAGCCCCTACAGCTACTACCAGCGCAATCCATTACTTAAGGATGCGATCGATCTGATCGCATCGGGGCACTTCTCCCAGGGCGATCGCGATCTGTTTCGGCCCCTGCTCGACAAGCTGCTGCACCACGACCCATTTATGCTGCTGGCCGACTACCAGGCCTACGTTGACTGCCAGCAGATTGTGGGCCAGGCCTACAGCGACACCGACAGCTGGACCCGGATGGCGATTCTCAACGCGGTGCGGATGGGGCGCTTTTCGAGCGATCGCTCCATTGCCGAGTACTGCAGCGAGATCTGGAAGGTATCCCCCTTCTCCGTTGGCCTGGTGAACTACGGCGAACTCGGCAGCGACCCCGGCGGCGGCAAGCTCACCTGCAAGCTGAGCTAGGCGGCGAAACACCAGGCTGTCTGAGTTCTACCCGTAGGTTGGGTGAAACGAAGTGGAACCCAACACCAGCAGCGGTTTCGTTGGGTTTCGCTAGCGCTGCACCCAACCTACGCAAGACTCAACGATAAAAACAGCTATAGCCGTTCCCTGAGCGGAGTCGAAGGGACGGCTATTTTCTAGGGCAAATCCGCCTTGGAGAGACCTTGGGTCAAAACAAGGATCTCGTAGGGGCATTACAGTGCAATGCCCTTACAAACCGAGTGTCCCTAAATGCTATTCGGTACAAAGGGAAGCCCCTGTATCAGCAGTAGAGCCTCAAATGGGGGGAACTGCTGGTAGACCTGGCACTTCACCAACCTGCTCTAAACTGCTGGCCCTAAACTCGGTCTGGCTCAAAAAGCGCAGTGTCTCCTGATACATCGGCTTCCAGTAGCCGTTGCTCATGTTTTGGCTGCGCTCCAGCGGGTCTACCATCGGGTGGGGCACCAGGGCGGCGCTGGGAAAGGTGTACAGGTAGTGGTTGTCGTAGCGCTTAAAGAGGGCGGCGCGGGTCAGCGATTGGGCAAAACTCTGGTTGGTTTGAATGTCGGCAGCGTCTTCGTTTTCGGTCAAAATCATCAGCGTGGGCGTGGGCCGCAAGGCCGCCACGTTCTCGTGTTTGCGCACAAACGTACCAAACTGGTTGGCGGCGGTAAAGCAGCCCAGCGGAAACTGCAGGTCATCCCAGCCAAACTCGCGAATATCGAGCGGGCCAGCCAGGTTGACGTAGCGCTCGCGGGTTTCGCCATACACCTCTAGCAAGGGCGCAAAGGCCACCACCTTGGTCACCCGCTGGGGATGGCGGGCGGCCAGCGCCAGGGCCACGGCCCCGCCCACCGACAGCCCAACGGTGTAGACTGGCCCCGGCATCGCCTCTAGCTCGCTCAGGCGAGCCTGGGCATCGCTCAGGTAGCTCAGGTGCGACGAGACAAAATAGCGGTCAAACTCGGGGGCGTTTTCCTGCTCGATCGCCGCAATGATATCGAGCAGGCGCGGCTCTAGCTGGCGCAGACGGGCGACCAGCCCCATCATTTGCACAGGCGAGGGCGATACGGCCCCTCCCTCGCCTGTCTTGGCTAGATTGGCCAGATAGGTTTGCAGTACGGGGTCGGCGTCGACCTTTTGGCGCAGGGGAATCAAAATTTCGGGTTTGAGATCGACCTGGGGCCAGTATTTGTCGGGAATGCGGTAGGCATGCCCCGCCAGCGTGGCCTGGTACACGTTGAAGCCGTTGCGAAACAGGTAGTCGGCCAGCCGCGACATCTGGTGGGGCTTGGCGCTAAACCCGTGGAACATCAGGACGGTGCCCTTGATCGGGGTGTTGGCGTCGTGAAACAGGTAGTAGGGCAGCGCCCCCTCCCGGCGATCGGGGTGGCTGGCCAGGGTTTGAATGTAGGCGTCAATGCGCTGTCGGGTGGTCTGGAGCTGGGCCTGGGTGAGCGTCGGGGGGGTAGATTGCAGAGTGACCATGGGGCTTGGGGAAGGGGGCACCCCCATTATGGCCGAGGTCTGGTTAAAGGCAGCCTAAGCCGGGTCTACAGACGCCGCTGGCTGAGCCAGCCCAAACTCCACCAGGGCGGGGTAAAAGTTGCGGTTTTCGTGGCTGGCGCGGCTGAGCTTAATCAGGGCAAAGCGCTGCAGGGGGCGCAGCGATCGCCACTGCGCCAGGTCAATCTCTACCCCTAGCGATGCGGTCTGGGCCAGTACGCTGGCCGGAACCTCATCTTCGTTGTGCCAGGGAGGGTGGGGGTCGATGACCAGAGTCGAGGCTGGGGCACCCTGCACCCGATGCACGAGCGCCTGCACGTAGGCGGTGTAGGTGACAGTAGAGTCGCGATCGCCGCAGGGTAGCTGGGTCAGTCGCTCGCGATCGCCCGCGCTAAAGCGGTGCCAGTGCTCCAGCTTGAGCTTGACGCCGCAGGTATCGAGCTTGAGCCGCACCTGCATGGGAATGCAGCGCAGCGACTCGACAAAGTCGGACTCGAACTGAAAAAAATCGTTGTCGTCTAGGGCGCGGTCTTGAGCCATAGCAAAAAGAGACAGTAGCGGCTGAGCGAGCAGGCCTAGCGGGCCTGTATCGAATGCACGTCAAGCTGGTAGGTTTGCCCCTGGTGGGTAATCGTCACCGGGGTGAGGCCTGCGCCGCCCGCAGCCGGTGGAGCAGGCAGGGGGGTAAACGTCACCCGCTCTACCTGTTCTCCAGGGACGGGGGTGAGCGAGCCTGCCACCTGGCTCGCCTGCTCCAGCTGGTGGGTCAGCGAAACCAGTCCGCTGAGGCCATTGATCAGGTCGCGTAAATTCTGGCGTACGGTGGGGTCGCCCGTGAGTTCATCCACATCGGCCAGCACCTTATTGGCGTTTTGAAATACGCTGCGGGCTGAGTCGAGGGTTTGCTGCAGCATGACCAGGTTGTCTGGGCTGTTAAAGGTGCTCGTAATCGAGCGAATATCGGCGGCGGCCAGAGCGGCATTGGCCGAGAGCAGTTCAAGGTTGGCCAGCAGTTCGCCGTCTTGAATCGCCGGTCTGAGCGACGTAGTAATCGCCTCTAAGTTGGTAGCGCTGCGGCTGACGTTGTCGAGGGTGGTGACAAGAGTGCCTCGGTTGGTCACCACCAGGCGATTGATCTCGCCGCCGGTCAGCTCAAACTGGGCGGCGGCATTGGCCACGTTATCGGTGGCGCGGTTGGCTGAGGCTACCAGCGGCCCCAGGTCGGTGCGCAACTGCTGCGACAGCCCAATCAGCTCCACCGACAGCCGGTTGGCCGACTCGGTTAGGGTGGCCGCGTTGTCGAGGGTGACTTTCAGGTCGTTGACCAGCTCTGGATCAGAAAAGGTGCTGGCCAACTCTTCCGCCGAGCGCAGCAGCGACTCATAGCTGGCCCCGACGCTGCCAATCAGGCGATCGCCGTCGCAAATAATGGTCTCGGGGCAGTCTTCGCCAATCGGGTCGAGCGTTAGCTCCGGCGGGGTCAGCGGGCGCTGGGGGGTAATGTCGATGGTGGTGTCGCCAATCAGCCCCGACTGATTCACCAAAATTGACGAGTCTCGCGGAATGCGCAGCTCGCTATCAATAATTTCTACCGCCACATCGACGGCGTTGGTGCTGGGATTAATGCCCAGCACGCGCCCCACCGGCACCCCCCGGTAGCGCACGCTAGTGCCCTCCTGCATGCCCAAGGTATTGGCAAACACAAACGTTGCCCGGTAGGTGCGCTGGCCGGGGTTGAGCCCGCGCAGCCACAGCACCAGCCCAGCAAACAACCCCACCGCAATGAGGATTAGCAGCCCCACCGACCCTTCTCGAATTGCCCTTGCCCGCATGGTGCCTCTTACCCTTGCCCCGAAACTAATGTAATCACCAATTTATTCTCTCCTGAATTCACCCTGCCTGACCTGGGTTCACCCCCCGGATTGGGCTAGGCAGGGAGATTGCCCAAACGCTAGTGCACCATTTGAATGGGGCCTTCCACCCGACCGCTGAAGAACTGGCGCACGAAGGGGTTGTCGGTGGCATCGACCTCCGCCACCGGCCCCTGCCACTGAATTCTGCCCTGGTGTAGAAAAATAACGCGATCGGCGGTGCGGCGAATGGTGCTGTCCTGGTGGGTGACGATCAGGTAAGAACTGCACCCATTGTTGCTCTTAATGGAGCGAATCAGGTCTTCGATCACCGTTGAGGCGATCGGGTCTAGCCCTGCCGTCGGCTCATCGTACAGCAGCAGGGCCGGGCGATCCTGAGGGTTTTCAGGATTTGACACGATCGCTCGGGCAAAGCTAACCCGCTTGCGCATCCCTCCCGACAGTTCAGCCGGGTAGCTTCTGCCGGTTCCGGGCAGCCCCACCATATCGAGCACGTCATCAACAATTTGCTGAATTTGGTGGGCGGGCAGCTTGGAGTGCTGGTAGAGCAAAAACCCGACGTTTTCCTCCACGGTGAGCGAGTCAAACAGGGCTGCCTGCTGAAACACCATGCCAATACCCACCGGGTCAGGCGAGTCTTCAATCAGCCCCTCTCGCCGCCGCCCCTGCACGTAGATTTCTCCTGCATCGGGGGGAAGCAGCCCGGCAATAATTCTTAAAATCGTCGATTTACCGGTGCCCGAGGGGCCAATAATCGCCACCGCCTCGCCCCGGTACAGGGTTAGATCGACGTTGTCGAGCACCTGGTTGTCGCCAAACCGCTTGGATATGCCTCGCAGCTCGAGCAGCACCTCATCCCCGCATTCGGCTGGGGTCACCTCACCTGGCGAAGCTAGCCCCAAGGCTAAGGATGCGGCTGGCGGCCCAACATCAGAGCCGTGGTTGTGGGAATCGGGCATAGACCTTACCGATATATGTACCCATGTAGATCTGGCGATCGATCCGCCCGGGCCGATTGACCAGGGCGGGTGGCTTTACCAAGCATTAATAGCTTTGGGGGCATATCCATGCTTTGACTCTATCAAATAGCCGCTAAAATCGAAGGCGCTGGTGCTCAATCCTATCAGAGGCCGCTTAAAACACCCCTAGATGTTTTGAGGCCGATCGCGAGGGCGGGTCGTCAGGGTTGGCCAACCATCGGCCTGAGAGGCAGCTAAATAGCCGAGGGCAGCAGCAAACGCCTATTTTCACCCGCCTCTCAGGTTGGTCAGATCGCTATCGACCTCCTTATACATGTTCCTAAAACCCTTCTACAAGGCCCTGGCCCGGCTTTTTCGTCAGGTCAGGCAGGAGACCCTCACCCTGGCCCCACCCCGGCAGGTCAATCGGCTGATGTGGTGGCTGGCTCCGGGGCTGCTGGTCAAGCGATGGCTGTTTCTCAGTATGGCCGGGGTGCTGCTGGTGGGTCTGGGAGCCATGATCTGGCTCAGACTGACGCCGGTATTTTTTACCGGACAGCTGCTGGGGGCAGCCCTGCGGGCGTTTACCACCCACGTGCCCAACTATATCAGCGGTCCGCTGGGCATTTTACTGGGCCTAGGGCTAATTTTTTGGGGTCAGAGTCGCACCGTGGGGGCGATTACCGACGTGCTGATTCCGGGCAATGAGGAAGAGCTGCTGGACGCCCTGCTAACCCAGCGACGCCTGTCGCGCGGGCCAAAGATTGTGGTGATTGGCGGCGGTACCGGGCTGTCTAATCTGCTGCGCGGCATGAAGCGCTACAGCTCGAACATTACAGCCATTGTCACCGTGGCCGACGACGGCGGCTCGTCGGGGCGGCTGCGGCGCGAGATGGGGGTGCTGCCACCGGGCGATATTCGCAACTGTTTGGCGGCTTTAGCCGATGAGGAGAAGCTGCTCACCGAGCTGTTTCAGTACCGGTTTGAGTCGGGTAGCGGGCTGGTGGGCCACAGCTTTGGCAACCTGTTTTTGACCGCCATGAACGAGATCACGGGTGACCTGGAGCAGGCGATTGCCGCTAGCTCTAAGGTGCTGGCGGTGCGGGGCCAGGTGCTGCCCTCGACCTCGGTGGATGTGCAGCTGTGGGCCGAGCTGAGCGACGGTCGCCGCATTGTGGGCGAGTCAAAGATTACCGAGGCGCGGGGCCGAATTGTGCACATTGGCTGTCTGCCGCCCAACCCGCCGCCGCTGGCCAAGGCGATTAAGGCGATCGAAGAAGCCGACTACATTGTGATTGGCCCCGGCAGCCTCTACACCAGCATTATTCCTAACCTGCTGGTGCCCGATCTGGTGAAGGCGATCGCGGATCGACAGGTGCCCCGCATCTACGTGTGCAACATTATGACCGAGCCGGGCGAGACCGATGGGTTTTCGGTGTCTGACCACATTCGGGCGATCGACTCGGCCTGCGGCTGCTACCTGTTTGACGCGGTGCTGGTGCAAAAGGTGATGCCCTCCGACGCCGTCATTAGCCACTACGCCCGGGCGGGAGTGGGGCCAGTGCTGCTCGATCGCACCACCATTCTTGACTCGGGTCGGCGTATTATTGCCGCCAACGTGATGGAAGAGCGCGAAGACCTCACCGTTCGCCACCACAGCGAGCGACTGGCGCGGGTGCTGCTGCGCTGGTATACGCGCACCCAGCGCATGTGGTAGCCAGGCCAATCAGGAGGGGTCGGTGTTGAACCTGCGCCCTACCCAGCCCACGACACCGCTGGCGATCGCGCCTGCCATCAGCACGCTGAGAGCGGGCAAAATCAGCGGGTTCCACAGTGAGTACCAGAGGTCGAGGCCCAGATCGAGGTTCATGCTGCGCCCCAGCACAGCCACTAAGAACCAGCCCAGACTGAGCAGCACCAGCCCTAGATCGACCACCAGTACCCAGCTAATCAGGCTAGAAATGCGTTGCGTTATGGGAGTTTTCATGGGGGTACTGCTGCGTTAGCCAGAAACAAAATAGATAGAGGCAGCGCCAGACAGAGCCGCTTGCCCCAGCTCTGATCCTAAAGCAAAAATAGGCTGCTCTAGGGCTAGAGCAGCCTACCAAAAAGACGAAGTTATTAACGGATGGATACAACATTTGCCTTGAGCTAAGGCAAACAGCCCGATCGACGTTAACCTATGCCTCTAGGTTCTGAATCAGCAGATTGTCGGGGTCAACGTAGTGGCAAACAGCATCATCTACGCAGATTAAGGCCCAGCCTGAGGCTTCAATGCTGACCAGTTCATAGTCGGCATCTTGCACAAAAAATCCCTTATGGTTCCGAGTTTCGGGCTTGATTCCAACGGGGTTACCAGACATGACTTATGCTCTCCAGAAAACAGCGACCAGCAATCGATAAAGAAAAGCTTATGGCTTACTTGAGAAAATCCTATCATTGCCTTCATGAGAATTTTATTAAGTAATCTAAGGCTTTATTGCATTAAGCAGGCAAAAAATCGTTAAAGACCGCGATCGCGCCCTCATCACTCCTCGTCAATCCCTTGTTTTATGGCCAATTGACGGTCTATGCACAGATTTTTTGCCGTCAGGGGAAGATTAACTTAAGTTTTTTAAACACTTATGAGTTTCAAAAAATTTTGGGAGACGCGGTAGAAATACTTATCAGATTATCACGATTTCCTTGCATTTGAGGCTGTTCCAGCTTGATCCCCATAGGGTCTGCACTTAGGAGGATGTTAAACCCTCAGCGTTCTCGCGCTCTATTGTCGCACCTGCTTTGTTGGCCAAAAGCAGTCAATATGAGCGCATAGTATTTTTGAATTACTGATGCCCCAGCAAAATTGGCAAGCTTTCACCAGCTTTTAAGACGTAAAAAGTGGCTCACCTCTACAATTTGGCAGATGCCGTTTTTCATATTCCCCCAACACTGCTATGACATCACCTTGGCTCGGCTGGATTCAGCAGCTTCAGGGCATTGCCCAGACTGGGCTGCACTACGAAAATCATCCTTTTGATACAGAGCGCTATAGACAGGTGCAAAAAATTGCCGACGCCATGCTGGCTGCGATCGCCGACGCTGAACCCCAAACGCTGGCTGACCTATTGCATCAGGATGTGGGCCACGCCACCCCCAAAATTGAGGTGCGCGGCGTGGTGTTTCGCGAGGGCAGGCTGCTTCTAGTGCAGGAAAGCTCTGATGGGCAGTGGGCTCTGCCCGGCGGCTGGGCCGACATTGGCGACTCGCCCAGCCGGGCCGTGGAACGCGAAATTTTTGAGGAGTCAGGCTACATCACCCGCGCCACGCGGCTGCTCGCCGTCTACGATCGCGCCCACCCCCGCCACGACCACCCGCCTGCCCTATACCACAGCTACAAGCTGTTCTTTCGCTGTGACCTTGTCGAGGGTCAGCCGACCCCTAGCTACGAAACTACCGCGATCGACTTTTTTGGCCCCGATGCCATTCCACCGCTGTCGCCGGGGCGCAATAGCCTTAGCCAAATCCAGCGCTGCTTCGACCTGAGGGATCACCCCGTCGCCCCCGTCGAGTTTGACTGATGCTGGTTAGGCACAGTAAGCATCCCTGGGGCATGAGAGATGGCTGAAAACAGGTGCGATACCGAATCTGGTATCAGCCGGTCTTTCTCAACGCACCCTGAAACACCCTCTCCTCTAAGGGCACGGCCCCAGAGGGCACCAGCCGCAGCGGACTGCGCGAGTTTGGGCTGAGCTGATTTGAACTGACAGCCAGCGGTTCGTAGGCGATAGTGATAGGAAAATCGCGCTGCTCAAAAACGTCGAGCAGCGGCTGGCGGGGCAGCTCTGCCGGGTCGACAAAGGCGGGATTGTAGTCAAAGAAGGCCTGGCGATCGCCCTCGACCTGCACCCCGTTAACTCGCATATCTTCGTCGTAAGTGAGGGTGTAGTTGACGAAGTCGGGCTGGCGATCGCCCAGCTGAATGCGATCTTTAATAACTATGCGGTTCTTGACAGTGAGGCTGTACTGGCTGGGGGCTAAACTGTCGTCGGCAAAGTAGAGGCGCTTGAGTTCACCGTTGGCGGCCAGGGCGACCCGCTGACCTGCCGCCAGTCTGACACCGCTGAGGCTAAACTCCGAGCTTTTAGACACCTGGCGATCGGTGAGCGAGAACCCGGTCTCGGGCGTTGACGAGTCGAACTGGTAGGCGCGGGTTTCATCCGTCAGACTGATCGTCAGGCGCGGAATCTCGGTCGCCCGATTGGCCACAAACGTAATTTCTGGTCCTGTGGGGTTGGCCACCAAAAACAGAGTCAGGCTCTGGCTAGGGCTCAGCACCAGGTCTTCTACCGTGGCGGTATACCCTGGCCCAGTCAGCTGTAGCGCAGCCGGTTGGGGCCGCGCCGTGGAGGTGGCTCCGGTCAGGGTGACTTCGAGGGGCTGCCCCAGGGTTTCGGTGGGCAGGCGATAGCTGGCGGGCACCTCCCGGTTGAGGCCGCCCTTAAAGGGCACCAGGGCAACGGTGTCGAGGTTGGCAAAGGAATTTGGCCCCGCTTGCCCGGCGACCTGCGGACCCACGTAAGGGGCTACCGCAAGCACCCCTTCACCGACCAGGGTGATATTTACAATGGGTTCAGGCGCAGCTTCAGCCGTAGGGCTGCAAAAGGGACAGGTGAACGGACCCGTCGTCGCCGCCTCGGTTTCAGCCGGGGGCTGTCGCCACGATCGCTGGGTTAGATCGAGCGTTTTGCTCTGGGCATCGCCCTCAAACGCTGGGCCGCTGGCGGTGGGCTGGTAGGTCCAGGTATCCGCCTCGGTGTCGAACTCGACGTGGAGATCGGTGGGGCTGTCGGGGCGACCGACCGGATAGTTGCTGTCGTAGACGTAGACCCAGTATTTACTGTCGCCCCGGTTTTCGACCCGGTAGGGGGTAAGGGCGTGGCCCTCGCTCAGCGCTCCATTCAGCAGGCGGTAGACCCCCATCGTAAACGGGTCGCCCGAGCCGGTTAAAAACACCCGCGCGATCGCCAGCAAAATCTGGGTGGGGGTAAAGGTTTCGCGCACCGCCTGGGTGGGCTGAAACACCTCGCTCACCCCCTGCATCAAAAACAGGTTGGCGATGAAGGTTTGCAGATCAAACAGCGTGCGGGCCAGGCCGAACACCGTGCGCCCCAGCAAACCATTGATCAACCGCTGCCACCAGGGCAGGCGCGGCTGAGTCGGCTGCCACAGGTCGAGCACCGCCGCCGCCATCCCTTCCGAGAGGCCCTGATCCATGCGGTCTAGCTGGGTCGTCAGCCAGTTTTGAGCAGCGGCGGTGAGCACACAGGTGGCCGATTCGCCCACGCAGACCTGGGTACCAAACAGCTGCTGCAGCTGCTCGGTCAGCACCTCCTCCCAGGCCTGGGCATTGCGGCTGCGATCGATGGCCTCAATCAGCTCCTGGTTCGTAAACTGAAACCCATTCACTGCCGGGTCAAAGTTTGGCAGCGCCACGGCTCCGTCAGGCAACTGTTCGAGCTGGGCCAGCCAGTTAGGGCTAACGGATGAAGCCTCTGGAGCAGTCCCTAGAGCGGCCCCTGGAGTGACTACAACGGGCCGATCGGCTGCGGCCATTACCAGGTAGGGCGACAGCTGCACGCTCAAGAAAGCGGTAAGCAGCATAACCACTGGCCAACGCCACCCGCGCCGCCCCTGCCTTGGCACAACAGCGCCCTTAAGCCCAAAACCCTTAAACCCAAAAATCATGCCGCTAAGATCAGCCTCCGTGCTGTCACTGCCCTCAATACACTGCCCAGAGATTTCAGCTGAAGTGGATGGCCAAACTCACTGCCAAGTAACATGCAGCACGCAGAACAATTCATAAAATATGATGTAAACCTACGAAAATTTACCAAAATCGTTTGGACTATTAAGTTTTTTCTTATATGGTTAGAGCAGATTTGCACTCTGTGACGTTCGGTTGACGCCTGTTTAGGATAGAATCTCTGGCGATCGCAGGGTTTTCGCGTAGATATGGTCAAATCAGGGTGTCTCAAGGATTAGTCATGTTTTTTCACATTCCTCCCGCTCTGCCTCCCTCTGACGTTAGCAGCACAGCATTTGTTCAGTTCGAGATCACGATTGCCGATGGCGACGATTGCACCCAGGGCAGTCGCGACTGCTTCCCCAAAGATCGAGTTGGGGTTGTCTCCCAGGCGACGATGGTGCCCGTCCTGATGCAGTCCAGGGATATTGGCGCGATCGTTCACGCCTTGTGAGGCTTGCGGATACGGGCGATCGCAGGTTTAGACAAGAACCAACTTCCAACTGACCTAGCCGCTGGGGCATCCTCAGCGGCTTTTTGCCGGGGTAAGGCCGAGGGTCGGGGTCAAAGCGTCAATTTCTAGGGCCGCTGCCGCCGCTGCCAAAGCTTCGGTAGATTCAGGATCGGGCAGGTAGGGCAGGGTGCCCAGCACGGGGGTCTGGGTTAAGTTCATGATCAAATTGGCCGGTGCCCATTGGTCAATCTCTTGGGCAGTCAGGGGCCGAGGGCAGTTGAGCACAATACCGCGCAGGTCGATGCCGCTCTGGCGAGCCAGGGCCACGTTGGCGACAGTCTGGGCGATCGCCCCCAGCTTAACCGGCACCACCAGCACCACGGGCAGGTGCCAGGCCGCCGCCACATCGGCTACGGTCAGCTCGTAGGTCACGGGCGACCCCAGCCCCCCCAGCCCCTCTACCAACACCCAGGAGTGCTGCCGGGTACTGGCCTCCAGGGCGCGCCAGGCCAGGGTTAAATCGACGCTGCGACCCTCCAGGGCGGCGGCTAGCGGCGGGGCCAGGGGGGCCTCAAAGTACTGGGGTGTAATGGCCTCCAGGCTGGTTTGAGGAAAAAACAGGCGCTGGTACAGCTCGCGATCGCCCACTCCCGACTGAAACGGCTTGAGCACCGCCGGAGCCTGAGCGGGCCGGTGCCGCTGCCAGTAGGCCAGCAGGGCGCTAGACAGCACAGTTTTGCCCACTTCGGTGTCGGTACCCGCCACCAGCAATGCGTTGAGGGAAGTCATAGGGGTTGTGATTGTGACTTGAGCAAGGTAATAGGTTTGGGGTTCAGGGTTCAAGGAGCCAAACTTGAGACGCCAGACTTGAGGGCGCTAATTCAAGGCACGAGCCCCAGCCCCGATACCCGATCAGCCCTGGCCTCGGCTTGCCCTATTCTGCCGACACCCGCAGCACGTAGTTGGAGGGGCGCGGCGATGAGACATCCACCAGGTAGTCGCCGCTGGTGGGCAGCTGCCCCTGCCACGACAGCACCCGCGAGGCATCGGGAATCAGCTCACCGTTGGGAAAGCGCACGTCGAGGGTAACCGGGCCGCTGACGGTGGGCAGATCTAGGGCTAGAACCTGGCCCTCCTGAACATTGATGACGTAGCGGCGCGTGCGATTTTCGTTGACCTGCCCCGACACCTGCACGCTGGTTTGCCCCGGCGGAATTTGTACGCGCTGCTCAGTCACATCGGGGGCTGGATTTGGATTGGGCTCGGGCTCAGGTTCGGGCTCGGGCACCTCCACGGGCGGCTCAACGCTGGGCTCGGGCTGCGGTTCAACCGAGGGTTGGGGGTCGGGTTGAGCACTGAGGCTGACCTCTAGTTCGTAGTCGCTCTGCTCTAGCCCCTGCACTGGCCGCAGCTGCAGAGTGTATTCCCCATCGGCGGGTAGAGTACCCTGCCAGTTCAGCACCCGCTGGGCCGAGCGCTCGACCGGCTGCCCCTGGGCATTGAGCACCGTTAGCAGCACCCCCTCGCCCTGCATCCTGGCCAGCAGCACCTGGCCCTCAGTGGCGTTAAAGCGATAGTTAATCGTTTCGTTGCGGCGCAGGCTGCCTGTTACGGTGCGGTCTTCACCGGGAGAAATCGCCAGGTTTTGGTCGTACTCAACCGGGCTGGTTTCGGGGCTGGGTTCTGGGGTGGGCTCGGCGGTGGGCTCGGGAATCGGGGCAATGCTAATTTCGGGGCTAGGGACGGGGGTGGGCTCGGGGGTGCGGTTGAGCAAACTGACCACCGTCCAGCCGCCCAGGCCGGCCAGCAGGGCCAGGGCACCGCCAATCACCGCTACGGCCCAGGGGTTTTCCCACACTGAGGTGGGTTCGACGGCGGGGACCGGAGCCGCGTAGGTAGGAGGCGTCCGGGGCGCAGCACCCACCTGGGTCGGCTGGTACTGCCGCCCAACGGCAACGGTTCTCACCTGAGATGGCGGCGGTGGGGTGACGGGCTGCCCCTGTACGGTACCCACCGAGCCGAGGGCCTGGGCCATTTCGCTCACCGACTGGTAGCGATCGCCCGGTCGGTAGCTGGTGGCCCGCTGTAGCACCTGCAACAGGCCGGGGCTGAGGGTGTTGGGCAAATTCCAGCTCAGGTTGACATCGTCAAAAATCTCCTGGGGTTCTTTGCCGGTCAGCAGCACGATGGCGGTGACCGCCAGGGCGTAGAGATCGCTGCTGGGGTAGGCGCGGCCCGACTGCATCTGCTCGCTGGGGGCGTAGCCCAGCTTGCCCACCGAGGTCGCCTGGCTGTGGGGGCCGGGCGGCTGAATGCGGGTGACCACCTCTTTGACCACGCCAAAGTCAATCAGTACCGGCAGGTGGTCGGTACGGCGCTGCATGACGTTGTCGGGGCTAATGTCGCGGTGAATGATGCCCTTGCTGTGAATGTGGGCCAGCACCGGCAGCATCTGCTGCAAAAACTGCCGCACCTCGGCCTCTGAGAAGGCCATGCCCTGCTGCAGGCGCTGGTTGAGTAGCTCGCGGTAGGTAGTGCCGTCGATGTAGTCCTGAACCAAAAACAGCCGCTGATTTTCTTCAAAGATGGCCTGAAACTTGGGAATCTGCGGATGCTCAATGCTGTAGAGAATCGCGGCCTCGCGCTGAAAAAGCTGCAGCGCTTTGTCGGAAAATTGGTCGCCCTGCTGGGGTTCGAGTTCTTTGACCGCGCAGCGTTCGTTAAAGCGGCCCAGGTCTTCAGCCAGGTAGGTGCGCCCAAAGCCGCCGTAACCCAGCTCTTGCAGCACGCGGTAGCGGTTCTGAAGGGTAGTACCAGGAATCAGGGTGGGATGCATAGCGTTTGGGTCAGTTCAGGAGCTGAAAATAGGGCAGCCAGTCTGCCAGGACGATCGCTACCCCAGTTTACAGTAGGATTACCGACCCCGCTGTGGACATCCCCCGGGCCGGAATCTACGCCGTCAACGGGTAGGAAGACCCCACTGGAGGAATGCCCAACCCTTTGCCACAATAGGACTTGTGAAGGCTTGGCCTGCGATCGCATCAGCTGCCAGTGGTGCTAAGGGTACGCCAGGCACATCCCAGGGGATATCAGCGGCAGCATCCGGCAGAGGGCAGCCATCTTCAGCCAAAATCGGCGGTAACGCAGACAGCGCTCAAAATCGTAAAAGGCCGTGAGGCCGTGGGGCTAGAGGCAATGGGCAACGACGACCAGACTAATCTAAATTCTGAGCTTGCGGAGATGCTTGCAGCGGCTAAGGCCAGTTCTAACCACGCTAAAGCGCCTAAAGAACCGTCAAAAACATTCGGTATCCTGGGAGATTTCATTCCATCTTCAGGGCTACCGGCCCTGCTCAAGCGGCCCTTGCTGGTGGGCGGCCTGGGCCTCTCTGCCACCCTGGCCCTGCTGGGCAGCGCCCACTTCAACCCCCTCGACAGTTCCACGCTGCTGAGCGCGATCGCCCTGGGGTCGGGGATCTGGTGGTGGCGGCGGGGCGAGCCGACTCCAGCGGCCCCTAAACCCATTGCCCCACCCGTCGTCGATCGCCCTCGGGTAGAAGCCGAACTGGCCGCCCTGGCTAGCCTGATTGAGACCCTGGCTCAGGAGAGCGAGTTGGTCAACGGTTCAGCGATGGCGCTAGATGCGCTGCAGACCAGCCTGAAGGGCTATCGCCACGGCCACCAGGCCCTGGTCAGCGGGCTAGAGCGCCAGACGCTGGAGGTGGCGATCGCAGGCGACCCCCGTACGGGCAAAACCACCCTTCTCACGCTGCTGCGCGATGGGGCCGCCGCTGACCCCTCTCTCAGCTTTGCAGAAGTTGCCCTGGCCCCAACCGTTACCCCCGACTGGCTCGGCTACGACGGCGTGCTGCTGATTACCGACGGCGACCTGACCAACAGCGCCTTTACCCTGCTGCGCGATCGCGTCATCGCCGGGCAGGGCACGGTGCTGGTGTTCAACAAGCAAGACCACTACGACGCCGCCGATCAGCAGGCCATTTTGAGCCAGCTCCAGCAGCGGGTGGCCGCTCTGCCAGCAACAGTTCCCACTGTCGCGGTCGCCGCCGCCCCTCGCCCCATCAAGGTGCGCCGCCACCAAAGCGACGGCACCGTGGTTGAGACTATGGAAACCCCGGCACCTGCGATCGCAGGGCTGCAGTCTGCCATCGCTGAAGCCTTTGTCGCCGAGCGCCCTACCCTGGTTGCCGCCACCGTGCTGCGCCGCACCCAGGCCCTGCGCCAGCGGGTACAAATCGACCTCAACCGCCTGCGCCGCGATCGGGCCATGCCCCTGATCGACCAGCTGCAGTGGGTAGCCGGGGCCGCCGCCTTTGCCAACCCCGTGCCCACCCTCGATCTGCTGGCCACCGTCGCCATCAACGGCCAGCTGATTATGGATCTGGGCAAGCTCTACGGCTTTAACCTCAACCTCAACGAAGCCAAAACCGCCGCCGGTACCCTGGCCAGCCTCACCGTCAAGCTGGGCCTGGTCGAACTCTCCACCCAGGTGCTGACCGCCGTACTCAAGAGCCACTTTGCCACCTATCTGGCGGGCGGGCTGGTGCAGGGCCTCAGCGCCACCTACCTGACCCGGATGGCGGGCCTCAGCCTGGTCGACTACTTCGAGCAGGCCGCCCTTGCCGGTACCCCCACCACGGCCCTGTCCTGGGAGGCGATCGCCCAGCGCCTGCAAAGCACCATTCAGCAAAACCGCCAGCTCAGCCTGCTGCAAACCCTGGCCAAACAGGGCATCGATATTCTCAAGCCCACCCCCGCCCAGCTGCCCGCCAGCACCGCCATCGACCTTGGCTCCGCCCTCGACCTCAGCGCCGCCAAACCCATTCCCGCCGAACCCATCCCCCTCGAAGCGACCCCCCACGAACCCCTCTCCAGCGAATCCCCTTAAAGGAACCCATCCCCTCACCTTCCTCACCTACCCACCTACTCTTCCACCCACCCCACCTCCCTCACCCATCCACCCACCTACTCAC
>NZ_JBNXVS010000038.1:0-66948 GCF_050565655.1 Nodosilinea sp. AN01ver1
GACTCAGGGTGGGTTTGGGGAACCGTAGCAGGGGATGGAGGAGAAAGATGCATAGAGCCTAAGGAAAAGATGAATCAGCCTGAAACTCTAGCATCTTCAGCCTTCCTTGAGAATGAAATGGCCCTGCGCATTGGTGGATTCTGGTCAGCGCTTTAGGAGGTGCATTAAAAGGAGCAAGCGGCTCAACTGTCGCGTACATTTTGCAGCCAGGGCTACTGCCAGCACCATTCCCGACCGCATTGATCTATAGTTCAGGGTGGCTAAGCTACGGCATCGTTACCGGAATTTGCCTACAATGGCTGCTGCGTCATCAACCCCGGTAGGGCCAAGCATTTCATCGGGGATGCACAGGAAAGATTCAGATGTCAGAGAACAATAAAGTTATTCCAGGATAAGCGCAAGAAAATTGCATCTAAAATGTGCATTAGCTTTCGGGCGATGCGGATGTGGCTAGAAGCCTCATTTACAAGTACAAGCTGATAAAATTGATAGCGTAGAGGTAATAGACAGGAACAATTTTACTGAACGATCGGCTCCTGACTGAGTTGAAACAGCCTGTCTAAGGAGAGAAGCAGTGATTGCTAGCTGATGGTCTAACATTTTTGTTGTCATCTTGGCTTCCTGACTGACAAACGCTTTTCTGTGCCATGGTTGACTCGAAAAAAGTCTGATTTTCATAACTGCAAGAAATCGGTGAGAGTAAGCTCTATGGCCAGCAACCAGCTCAACTCGCTCGAACTCAGCCGCCAGTGGAATAAGACGCTGATGTTCTCCAGTCGCCAAATGAACTGGAATGGCATTTTAGTAGAGCAATGTCAAAGCCCTGCTTCAGCGTTTGAAATGGAACTCCCTGCTTTAGCCGATCACTGGCTCTACTTTCACACGGGGAATCCTGCCCCTTTAGTTCAAAAACGCGACGATCGCCTGCACGAATCGACCCTCTATCAACGGGACAGCCTTTTGGTTCCCGCTGGACAACCGAGCTATTGGTGTCAAGCACCAGATATGAGTGATATCATTTGTGCTCCGCTGCACATTTGCTTAAAACCGGAATTGATTCAACAAGTTGCTGAAGCCTCTGACATTGATTCAACACGATTCGAGCTTGTGCATGGTTTCGGTCGGCAAGATGTGCAACTTCATCAGATTGGTATGCTGATATTGGCTGAGTTGAAGTCGGGCGGGATGCTGGGGCAGTTATATATTGAATCCCTCACTCAGGCTTTAGTAATTCATTTACTACGACGCTATTCGACCCTGGCGAAACCGATTGCATTACCCAACAACCGCTTAACCCATACCCAGTTGCAGCAGGCGATCGAGTACATCCACGCTCATTTAAATCGAGATTTATCCTTGGCTGAACTGGCAAGCGTCGTTAATGTCAGCCCGACTTACTTTGCCAGCTTGTTTAAGAAAGTAATGGGGATTTCGCCGCATCAGTATGTGATCAAACAGCGAGTGGAACGGGCAGAAGTAATGTTGAAGGGAACAGATTTGGCGATCGCCGACATCGCTCTACAAGTCGGCTTCTCCAGTCAAAGCCATCTGACGCAACAGTTTAAGCGACTCACCGGAGTAACACCGAAACAGGTTCGCTAACACCTTAAGAATCTGACAATTCACCCTAAGAATCTGAAAGAAGCCGAGCATTAGAACTCACTATACTTCGGTTAAATCAGATCAGAACATTTTGCGATGTTCATTAGGAGGTCAATATGCCTTATGCGACTGTTGGTCAAGAAAATTCTGCAGCCATTGATATCTATTACGAAGATCTTGGGGCCGGTCAACCCATTGTTCTTATTCATGGATTTCCCCTCAACGGCCATTCTTGGGAAAAGCAGGTCTTGGTGCTGCTAAATGCGGGCTACCGAGTGATTACCTACGATCGCCGAGGATTTGGTGCCTCTAGCCAACCCTCGTTCGGCTATGACTACGATACCTTTGCAGCCGATTTGAACACGCTGATGACCAAACTTGACTTGCAAGATGCTGTGCTGGTCGGCTTCTCGATGGGAACCGGCGAAGTCACACGCTATCTTGGCAAATACGGCTCAGAGCGGGTGCAAAAAGCCGTGCTGATGGCTCCAGTGCCGCCCTTTTTGCTGAAGACCGCTGATAATCCTGAAGGCGTTGACCAGAGCGTTTTCGATGGCATTATGAAAGCGATCGTTAAAGACCGCCCCGCTTACTTTTCTGAATTTTTCAGAGAATTTTTTAATGTGGATGTGCTGCTGGGCGAACGCATCAGCAACTATGCTATTCAAGCCTGCTGGAATGTAGCCGCCGGGGCTTCTGCTAAAGGAACCTTGGATTGTGTTCCGTCTTGGCTCACCGATTTCCGTGATGATCTGCCCCGGATTGATATACCTACCCTAATCATTCATGGCGATGCCGATCGCATTTTGCCACTTGAATCCACCGCCGCCAGACTCCCGAAACTGATTAAAAACAGTCAGCTTGAGATTATCCCTGGTGGGCCGCACGCCATCAACTGGACTCACGCTGATCAGGTCAATCCCATATTGCTGGACTTTCTTCAGCAGAAATAGTCAGTAATCTGCCGCATTTCTGACTGGTGAAAAAATTGCGAATTTAGCCTGTTCACGGTTCCGATCCTGGTGGCTGACTGGCATAGGCTGAACGTTTAGCACCTGAACCAAAAGAATTAATTGCTCCCAAAAAAAGGAACACTATGAATAAGCCCGAGTTTTTTGTTACCCCCGGCTATGGGGAATACATGCTGAATAACTTGCACTACTCGCAAGCGCTAAAAATTGGCGATCGCGTGGAGACATCAGGTCAAGGCGGTTGGGATGACAACCTGCAAATTCCCGAATCGCTCGCAGACGAGATTACCCAGGCGTTTCGGAACGTAGAGCGAACCCTGGCAACTGCCGGGGCGGGTTGGGAGCACGTTGTCCACGTCAATTCTTACCATGTTGGCGGGTTGCCCCCAGAGGTGAACGATGTGATGGTCAGGCTATATCGCCATTACATGCCCAACCATGCCCCAATTTGGACACAGGTAGGCGTTGCGGCGCTTGGACTGCCAACGATGCGGATTGAAATCCGCGTGACTGCAATTGTTCCATGAGTTTTGCATAGGCGGCAGCAGTGTTGCTAGCGCTGCCGCCTATGCGTAGAACGAAACTTTTTATCGCAGCAAGATGGCATTATGAATCATCGTTTCCTTTTACTTATTTCTTGGGTCATAGGTAGTGCAGGGATATTGCTTACTTCACCTATCTCAGCAAAGCTTAGTAATAGACTACATACCCCGCAGATTGCGCAGCGACCAAAGATAAGTATTTCGACCACCGTAGATGATAGCTCTTTGGGCAGTCTAGAAAGGCAAGAGCGACCGGATTGGGCTAGTTTCTTCGACGGCGCTGAGGCTCAAGGAACTATCGTGGTATTAGATCAGCGCGGAGATGCTCAGCAGTTGTGGGTCTACAACCAGGAACGGGCTGACAGAGCCTATTCTCCAGCATCAACGTTTAAGATTCCGCACTCTCTCTTTGCGCTCGATGCGGGCGTTGTTCGAGATGAATTTCAAGTGTTTGAGTGGGATGGAGTAGAGAGAGACTTCGCGCCACACAATCAGGATCAAACGTTGCGCTCAGCGATGCGAAACTCAGCCGTTTGGGTTTACGAAATTTTTGCTAACGAAATCGGAGAAGCGAAAGCAAGAGAGTATTTGACGCAAATTGACTACGGAAACGCAGACCCAAGCACTGGCGAAGGGGCTTATTGGATTGATGGAGCGCTAGCTATCTCGGCACAAGAGCAAATTTATTTTCTACAAAAGCTGTATCAGAACGAACTCCCTTTCAAGGTTGAGCACCAGCGATTAGTCAAGGATATTATGATCGTTGAAGCAGAGCGGGACTGGATTCTACGGGCTAAAACTGGCTGGGAAGGGCGCTGGGGCTGGTGGGTAGGATGGGTCGAGTGGTCAACAGGCCCTGTGTTTTTTGCTCTCAATATAGATACGCCAAACCGACTGGACGACCTCTATAAAAGAGAGGGAATTACACGCGCTATCTTGCAATCCCTTGATGCACTGCCTGCGGAGGAAAATCCCAAATAGCGTTAGCTTATCAGGACATCTTTCTTGAGTACAATTGAGGAACCCTATACATTGGGACGTCATCGAGATTTTCCTTGACTGTCTCAAATGAGATGCTGCTGCTCAAAAAAATCAATTCATTGGGGTTCGCTTAAGCTATCAATTCTCCTAATTGCTAGTAGGGGTATGCGGCCCTGCATTTCGTTGCCCTCCACATGCACAGCCTTTTGCCCATCGCACAAAATCACGATGGACTGGAGATGGTAGTCGGCGGGTAAGGGGAGCAGGGTCATCATCGTTTAAGTCCTGCTGAAGTTGGGGTGAGAACACGGTCTGATTCTAGACGCTGCACAAATCGCTGAAACCGCTGGCAGTCTTCAGCCGTCACCACCGTTCGCTGAATTTTTCCCTAGGCTCTTTCTAGAATAGTCTGGGGCTGAGGCGTCACTCGGCGGACGGTCAGCCGGTCAGCGATCTGATTCAATTCATAAACCTTGCCGCGAAACTGGGTATGAGGCCTCGGGTCTGCCCGATTACCGATAAAATTTCCTGGGAAGCTTGAGCCACGCATTCTCCTTGCTGCTGCAACGCCTGATATTGGGCCAGATCTTGGGTCATTGCCTGCTGTAGGTTTGGCGCGAGGCCAAAGTCATTACCATCGGCTTGTTTGGCTGAGAGGCCCAACTGTTTGATCTGTTTTAAGTGCAGCGGGTCGTGGCCTAAATCGCGGGCAGCACGGTACCAGTCACGCAAGGTGTCTAATGCATTACGCGGCAACGGTTCGGGCACAGTCTCCAGCGCTGGATCATCTGCTGCCGCTTGCCCCTGATGGACTATTACTGGAACCGTAGGGGATGGCAATGGCTGTGTTGGCAGATCTACTTTCACCTCTGATGGGGCAGATGGTTGAGGTTCTCCTTGAGGTGAGCGACTTGGTGCTAGGGTGAGCGGCCAGGGCCTGATAGGTCAAGAACCGTAACTCCCTCTCCCAGTCAGTCCACTTACTAGGGTCTAGAACCTTGAAGTAGGTGTCGCCATCAAAAATACACGCGATGAGCCAACCCATAAAGAAGTGACTATAGGCCTTTTCCCAAGGGTGCTTTAGTCGCAGGTCGCCAAACAGGTGGCGAACCTCTGGCTCGAAGTTTTCTGGCTGAACATGTGCCATGTTTGACCTATGTATCCAGCACCAGACGCGGAACACCTCAGCTTTCAACTCTTGATATGGACATTAATCCTTTAAAGCTGGACAAATAATTCTTTAATGGACTATTTGTAAGCGGGTGATCGGACTCGAACCGACGACATTCAGCTTGGGAAGCTGACACATTTCCTTGATATACAAGACTTGTAGGCAAGAGTTTTCAGACTTGTACCAAGTCTATACCAGTTTTCAGTTTGCTGATTGCTACACAGTCCATAAGGCTGTCGTTCTACCATAGGCCAGCGATGTGTGGTGCTCCTGGAGGGCTGCGATTATCTCGCTTCCCATCTGATGGCATGTAGAACAGTCACTGATAAGCTTTAGGGCACTCCTGTGTGATGCCCATGAATCGTCCTATTCGATTAATGAAGCCGCCAAACGACATCGTCACAGCGACAATCGGCTTGTTAACTCAGGAGCAAGGCGGGCAAATTGATGACATCTGGGCAGGCATTCTGCGGGAGACACAGCAGTCTGACGCCAGTTGGGACTGGGCCTATAAGTTACGACTGGCTGTCAATGATGATCGCTATGAGGCTTACGGCATCGAGTTTGAGGCGCTACTTCAAGGCGTCATCTTGCTAGAAACGCAATGGCACCGTTCCTGGTTACCGCAACGGTTTCCTCTGGTCTACGTCGAATACTTAGCCTCTGCGCCGTGGAATCGCCGGTTACTTGAAGATCCTCCCTATCTGATTGGGGTCGGACGGGCACTCGTACTCTTTGCCCGTCAGCGCAGTGTGGAGTTAGGTTACGGTGGTCGCGTCGGTCTCCATGCACTGCCGGGCGCGGAAGCTTTCTATCGACGTTACAATATGCCGGATTACGGCCCTGACCCTGACAAAGACGGATTGGTATACTTCGAGTACGCCGCTTTAACGCTCTAACTCATCCAATCGCTTATGAATGATGCAACCCTGGCTGAGCAACTGAGAAAAACGGGCAACCTGATGGATCTGCTCAATGACGAGGCTTGGATCCGTGAAACTGATGCCGATCACGCCAGTGAGGAAGGGACGGTTGAGGCTGGTCTGGGTCTACAGCTGTATGTGGAGTTACTCAAGAATGCCTCGCCGGAAGCTCTGCAGCGGCAGCGGTGGTATGTGCAAGTACTATCCATCTTGTTACCGGAGCTGAGGGGGTGGTTAGAGTCGTGGCAGCTCGGGCGGAGTCTAGAGGTTGTCTACATGGAGGCGCAGAAATGCTTATATGGTCACCTGCGGCATCTCACCCCCGAACAAATGACCTGGATTGAGATGCTGTTGACAGAGGGAGAGCAGGCGTTACCCAACGAACAGAAGGTGATTCGGGCTGAAGCGATCGCTATGCTCGCTCAAATATTTACTCCCGAGGACTGGCAGGCGATCGCATATGTTGCCTCTCAAACGATGGCGAAAGACATTTTACGGATGGGGCAAGAATCAGCGGTTCCTACCCTTACTATCTGATGAACCAGTACGAGATTTCTTAGTACTGAGAACAGGACTGTTCAGAAGCCTTCAGGAAAGTGGATGCACCGGCATAGCTAAGATTAACCTTGTCATCACTGAATTTCGCTAGGGCGACTCGGAGATACTCCCTGGAGCACCAATAGCGACTCCATCACCCGTTTAACCAGAGGAGCTGCTACTGTCGAGCCGTAGGCGTTCTCGCCAATGGGCTCGTCAATGACCGCTAACACCACATAGCGTGGGGCTTCTACGGGCGCAATGCCCACAAAGCTAGTGATGCGGGCAGAACTATAACCAGTTGAGTTGTTAACTTTTTGGGCTGTGCCCGTTTTTCCAGCAATCCGGTAGCCCTCAATTTGGGCAGGTTTACCGGTTCCCTCAGCGACCACTGCTTCCATCATGGCGAGCACCTGTTGGGTGGTTTGTAGGGAGAAGACAGCTTTAGGAGCGGCATGTTCGGTCTGCCACAGATAGGTACCGTCTTCTGCCACCATACCCTCGACAATGTGAGGAGTTACCAGGTTCCCACCATTGGCTAAGGTGGCCAGCAGTTGCAGCATTTTTACCGGTGTCAGCGCAAACCCTTGACCAAATGAAGTAGTGGCCGTTTCGACCTGACTGTTGATAAATTTGTCTCGGGGTTTCATTTGCCCAGAGGCTTCCGACGGCAAGTCAATCTCTGTAGGCTGCCCTAAAGTCAGGCGTTCTAGCCAGCTAAAGTAGTTGGAAGCCGCCATTTTTTGCATGATCTGCACCATGCCCACATTGCTGGAATATTTGAGGATATCGGTAATTGAAATGGGGCCTCGGGCTCCGACCTCGCTGTAGTCGCTGTTTTTAATCAACCACTTACCAAACTGTATGCGTCCGCTGTCGTTAATCACGTCATCAGGGGAAATCACTTGATCTTCTAGGGCGATCGCAACATTGATCGGCTTAAAGGTCGAGCCAGGTTCGTAGGTGTCGCTCACTGGCCAAGTGCGAAAGGCGCTGATGTCGGCTTCGTAGTAGCGATTGGGGTCATAGGTGGGCACGCTGGCCAGGGTTAAGATTTCTCCAGTAGGGGCGTCCATCACCATTACGGTACCTCGCTGGGCGTCATAGGCTTGAACCACCGCCTCTAGTTCTTGCTGGGCAATGCGCTGCAGGCGGCTGTCAAGCGTCAGGCGCAGGCTTGCGTTTGGGGATGACCCACGCACTAATGACGGCACCGCCGAATCGACCGATGGGGGCGCAGCGATCGCAAGTTGTTCGGCATAGGTCATCTCTAACCCGGCCTGAGGTTTCCCATCGAGATTGATGAACCCTAAGATCGGGGCAAAGAGTTCTTGCTGGGGGTAAAACCGCTGTTGCTGAGGCACCAACTCTAGGCCATCAATGCGTAATGTCCGAATGCGATCGCCCACCGCCTCTGACAGTTGACCCGGAAAGCGAATACCAGAGGGTTGCTGGTTAAGTAAAGTCAGGAGTTCATTCTGTGGCATAGCCACCACAGGGGCCAATGCCTCGGTTACCTCAACGAGAGACTGCTTAAACAGCTTGGGATGCATATAAAGAGTGTAAGCAACCTGGTCAGTAGCCAGGACGCTACCGAAACGATCGACAATTGGGTAACGAGCTTGGCGAACCAGCGTCGGCAGCGATCGCTGCTGTTCGGCTAGAGCGCTCAAGGTCTCCCCTTGCAGCAGTTGTAAGTAGACTAGCCGCCCGCCAATCCCGACTAAGGCCAGCATCAACAGCAGCCAGACGACAACGACGCGCCGCCACGCCACCACCTGCATTTTGGCGGCCAACAGTTGACGTTGCTGAGCTAGTCTCTGGTTGCGCCGAGCAGAAGCACGAGTAGGGGTGGCCATTGCTGCAAAGGGGGAAAGGGCTTTTGGATATGACAGATGCTGTAGCCAGGGCACTAGCTGGCGTTTGGCTGGGCCGGGCGGAAGGGATAGTCGGCGGGAGCCGGTGAACCACTGGCTTCATCGGCGGTATCCACTCCCAATGCCTGCAAGGGGTTGTTGATAACGTTGAGCAGGTCAGCAATGCCGTCGTCCAAGATATTTTTGGCATCTGCTGCTATCCAGCCCTGACTAGTTAGCTGGCGAATTTCAAAGTGCAGGTTTGGGCCAGTCGCCGTGCCGGTGCTGCCCACCAGACCAATCACCTCCCCCTGCTCAACCCATTCCCCAGCCTGCACGGCCAGCTTGGACAAATGGGCATAGCGAGACTCCAAATCTCCATCATCGTGGCGCAGAATTACCGTTAGACCATAGCCGCCAAGGTGATCGGCTACTGCAACCTTGCCTGAGCGGGTTGCTAAAACCGGGGTGCCAGCAGGAGATCCCAAGTCGGTGCCAGCGTGAAACCGCCAGTTTTGATGGACGGGATGCATCCGCCAGCCGAACAGCGAGGTGATTGGAGCTGGAATAGACAGGGGGAAAACATATTCCTCATTGCCGCGCCGGAGGATGTTTAAGGGCCGCAGCTTTTCATTTAGCTGGGCTCGGCTAACGATGGTGGTGTCGCCTAAGCTAACGCCGCGCGAGCTGATAGTAACAGGCCCCACTTGAATACTATCGCCACTATCCGCAGGTGGGCTGGTAGAGTCGGGGTCGGTTGCCTGACAGGAAGACTGGGGAGGGATTTGCGACCCTGCTACGATGATTTGACAGCCCGTTGCTCGTTCTGCAAACACGAGATTAGGAGAAGCCCCTCCTGGAGCCGCTGTTGCCCCAAGGCTGTAATCAGTTGGGTCAATAAAGACGCTGTTATAACCAGCTGGAACAGGGGCACTAGCAGGCAGTTGGCTGGGTGGGGTCTGCTCGGATGTTTGAGCAGGTGCGCTAACGCTCGCACCGGGCAACACGTCTACCGAACCCTGTATTGAAGCAGGAGCAGGAGCTTGAGGTACGCTTTCGACTCCGGACGGACTGGCTGCCGCTGGGAGCAACGCTTCTGCTGGAATGGGGGGGGCTGGGCTCATGTCGGTCGTGGCCAAGGCCGGTACAACCGCCAACCCGCTGTTTAACCCACCCACCAGCAGGACGACACGCCCTAGCTCTACCAGCCGCCTAGAGTAGCTGTACCCCAAGAACGGGTTGAATTCTCTTTTGCTACTGTCAGTCGCCATGGTTCAACGTTCCGTAGTACAGCAATGTCGTTATCGGCAGAGTTTGTGGAAAGTGCAGTCTATTTAGCTTGGGCAGGCTACGACGATTGGAGTTTTTGCAGCAGCTGATCAACAATCTGGGCATCTTCACTGTTTTCTTGCTCCAGAAGTAATGTCTTTGCCCGTTGCAGCGCCTCGATCGCCTCTGCTCGACGGCCCCGCGCCTCTAGCGCAACGCCCAGATGGTAGTAACCAGGGGCATGATCAGGATCTAGTTCGAGCACTTCGCGGTGGGCGACGATGGTCATCAGCACCTCTTGCTGCTCGAAGTAGAGATCGGCGATCGCATCGTGGGCAATTACCGAGTCAGGCTGAAGCCGGGCCGCCTGCTGATAGCTTTCTAGGGCGGCATCTAGATTCCCCTGCTGCCAGAGTAGGTAACCAATCTGCATGCGAATATCGGCGTTGCGGGGGTCTTCTGCCGCTGCCGTGTTAAATGAGGTGAGAGCAGACGCCATATCCCCTGCTTTGAGGTGGGCCAGGCCCAGGTTCATCTGTATTTGGCTGGCCTGAGGTGCCAGGGCAGCGGCCCGTTCTAAAGCCGCGATCGCCGCATCGGTATTGCCCTGCTGGAGCAAAATCAGGCCGATAGATTCGGCGGCTTGCGGGTGGTTGGGGTCTTGCTGCAACACCGTCCGGTAAATTGCTAAAGCCTCTTCAAAGGCTGCGGTTTGAAACAGCGCCGCCCCCAGCCCCAACCGAGCCTGCTGGTTATCGGGCTGCAATTGTAGGATTTGCCGGTAGGCGTTGCCTGCTGCATCGTACTCGCCTAAGCTGCTTTGGGCATAGGCCAAGCCGAAATAAAAGGCCAGATTGTCAGACTCTAGCCCAATGGCGGTTTGAAAGGCGGCAATAGACTCTCGAAAGTTGCCCTGGCGAGCCTGAAGGTAGCCAATGGCCGAGAAGATTTTGGCATTGTCTTCATCCAGGCTAACCGCATGCTGATAACGAGATAGCGCCTCAGCTAAATCCCCGGCTTCGACCAGCTCTGCCCCCGACTCTAGCAAGTCAGCGAGTTCATCGCGCTGGGCCTGCTCGCTGAACGCCTGGCCGGGGCTGTGGGCACCTACCGGAAAGGCTACGGCCAACAGACCTCCCATCGCCACGCCAACCAGGCCCAATTGTTTACCTGTACGTCTCAAGGGATTCTCCTCTGCGCTAAATCGAATTTTGAAAGGTGGTGGAGCCGGTATAGCCCGAGAGTTGGGCGAGTTCCTCCAGGGTTTGCGTCCCCGACAGGCGTTCACCATTAATTTCCCAGGTGGGATAGCCGGTAATGCCAGCTTCCTGGCACTCGGGAGTTTGCTCTTGCCCCTCGGGGGTGGCGCACTCAACGTAGGGCATAACCTGACTGGCTTCCTGGCCAAACAACTGCTTTTGGTCGTGGCAGTGGGGGCACCACCAGGCTCCATAGAAAATAGCACCAGTGTCGGCCAGGTGCTGGGCCAAGGCCATTTCAGCCGGGCCAGACTGGGTGGTAATGGCAGGCCCCAGCTGATCGCCCGAGCCGCCCTCGGCGACTGGGTTGTTGACATTGGCATAGACGCCCAGGGTGCCCACTACCACCAAGAATGCTGTAATGCTGCCAATAAAGAAGGGTTGAGATAGATCAGACCAATTTTGGCCGATGAGGGCAAGCAAAAACAGGCTGGTGGAGAGGAGAGCTGAGCCGACGCAGTAAAGGCATACGGCTTTGATTTCTGCGGTAAGCAGATACATGAGGTAGCCGCTAAAGACCATCATGGCGGTGCCGCCGATCAGCAGCAGGGGTTGGGTCAATCGAGTGAGTTTATCTCTGAGGTCTTTTTGCTCAGCCCCATTGACCAGCAGCGGGGCGATCGCGATCACCGCCATGCCCACGTAAGCCAGAAACCCAAACAGGGCCAGCGGCTGGCCAAACACCGTGGCATAGGGGCTAGAGAGCACAATGTCACAGCCCCTAGTAGGGCAGGCCGTGGCGCTACCCGTGAGCTTGTTGATCGTTAAGTAGGCGGTGATGACAGCGCCAACCGCCGCTAACCCCGCCATCAGAGGGCGGGCATAGCGATGAATCCAGGGAGTAGCTTGTTTACGCGGCATCTTCCTACATATCAATAAAAAACGTCAAAAAACCGAGAACTACGAGGATTAGACCTGTTAGGGCATGGCCACTGAGATTCCAGGTAGGGATTGCGGCAGAAAACGATTTTGCCCGCTGCCAGCTCCAATTCACGACCAACACCATGCCCAGCACTGTAACAATGGGGTACACCCCCGAGACCAGGGCAATGCCTCGCCATCCGAGCGCCCCTGCGGATAGGTAGAAGGCACCAATTTCCAGGCACGGCGAGAAAAACATAGCGCTGGCAATGGCCACGATCGCTGTTACCTTACTGCGGCCAGAGGGGCTAACTGTGGCCGCAACAGGGTGAGATTCGTCCAGAGAGCAGCATGGGACGCAGCGTTGACGCAGCGGTTTACTCAGATAAACCAAGCCCAACCCCATCAGCACCGCCGGAGCGACCAGGTGCGTCACGATCTCGTAGTAGTCGGCAAACTGGTAGCCTAGTAGCCCTACGGTCACTCCAATCAAGAGCGTGCTAACGGTGTGGGCCGATCCGGTCAGAGCCGTAATCCACAGGGTTTCTTGCCGAGACCATCCTTCGGCCTTGCCCAACGCTACAAACGGTAGCCAGTGGCTGGGAATTAGCGGATGAATCAGGCTCAGGGCTAAGGTGCCCAGCACGATTTGAAGGGAGGCAGACATGGATAGAGATGGGTCTCGGTCAGAACATGAACTAGGGTGACATCCTATGACGAATTGCTCAGATGAGGATTTTGATCCTACCTGAGAGCTAGGATCAGAGTATAAATACTCAACACACAAGGAGGACGCCATGACACGGACTTCTAGGACTTCTACGATTAGTGCAGCTGTCGCCGCTGCGATCGCACTTTCAATACCAGCTATTGCTTGGGGGGAGGTTAATCCTGCTGCGGTTAACTACTCAGACATCGCTGATACGGTGATGATCAACCATCACGGCGGACACCACCACGGTGGGTGCTGGTAAGGGGGGAACGCTGCAACTCTTTGGAGAATGATCATCTCAACTCGTTATTGAGGGTGCCGAATAATTCGACCCGCATTTAGGATGGCGAGCAGAGCCACGCCCACATCGGCAAACACGGCTTCCCAAAGGGTGGCCAAGCCGATCGCCCCCAGGGCAATAAAGAGGGCTTTGACGGCCATGGCAAGACTAATGTTCTGCCAAACAATGCGCCGGGTTTTGTGGGCGATTTGAATTGCTACGGCCACCTTTGAGGGCGCATCGGTCATTATCACCACGTCAGCGGTTTCTATCGCCGCATCGGAGCCAAGCCCGCCCATAGCAATGCCCACATCAGCCCGAGCGATGACTGGGGCATCGTTGATGCCGTCGCCCACAAAGGCCACTTTGCTCTTAGTTTGGCTGGCACGCTGCAAGAATTCTTCTAAGGCATTTACCTTGTCTTCGGGCAGCAGTTCGGCTCGATACTGGTCGAGGCCCAGCTTCTTGGCGATGCTATCGGCCACCGACTGACTATCGCCAGTCAACATCGCTGTCTGAATACCTTGAGCATGAAGCGCCTGAATGGCCTCGACGGCGTCTTTTTTCAGCTCATCGGCAATGATAATGCGGCCACTATATTCGCCATCCACAGCCAGGTGGGCCACGGTGCCGTCTACGGTGCAAACATCATGGGGAATGTTTTCTCGGTGCAACAGGCGATCATTTCCGGCTAGTACCGTCCGGCCATTGACTTGTGCCCGAATGCCATGACCGGCAATTTCTTCGTAGTCTTGTACGCCGGAGATATCGACGGTCTGCCCGTAGGCTTGACGAATTGACTGGGCCACCGGATGGGTGGACTGCGACTCGACCTGGGCGGCTAACTCCAGTAGCTGGTGCTTCTTCAGGCCGTTGTGGGTCACCACATTCGTCACGCGAAAGTTGCCCTGGGTGAGGGTGCCGGTTTTGTCGAACACAACCGTTTTCACCTGGGCCAGGGTGTCTAAATAGGTGGAGCCTTTGACTAAAATGCCGCGCTTGGCCGCACCGCCCACGCCGCCAAAGTAGCCGAGGGGAATGCTAATCACTAACCCACAGGGGCAGGAGATCACCAGCAGCACCAGGGCGCGATAGACCCACTGGGCCTGGGTAGCCCCCTCAATGAACAAGGGTGGCAAAATCGCCACCGCCAGGGAGAGAAACACCACCACCGGGGTGTAATACCGGGCAAAGCGGGTGATGAATTTTTCGGTGTCGGCTTTTTTGCTGCTAGCGTTTTCGACTAGTTCTAAAATTCTGGCGATTGACGACTCGCCAAAGGGTTTGGTCACCTGCACCGTCAGCAGCCCCGACTGGTTGATCATCCCGGCCAGCACGGTTTCGCCAGGGGCAACGGTGCGGGGCAACGATTCACCCGTCAGGGCGGAGGTATCGACCAGGGATTTGCCCTCCAGAATGTTGCCATCCAGGGGCACCTTTTCGCCGGGGCGCACCACAATCACATCCCCAACCCGCACGGTCTCGGGGGCAACCGCGCGAATGTCGCCGTCAACGCTGAGGTTAGCGGTGTCGGGCCGTACCTCTAGCAGAGCTTTGATCGAGCGGCGCGATCGCCCTACCGAGTAGCCCTGAAACAGTTCCCCCACCTGAAAGAACAGCATTACCGCCACGGCTTCGGGAATTTCGTGGATAGCGATCGCTCCCAGAGTTGCGATCGTCATCAGAAAGTTTTCGTCAAAGATGCGCCCCCGCAGAATGTTGCGCCCCGCCGTAGTCAGCACAGTCCAGCCGCTGATGAGATAAGCCGGAATCAACACCGCGTACTCGGCAACAGCGAAGGGGGTGTTGTGCAGCCGCTCATTGAAAATTAGCCCAATGAGGAAGAGAATGGCGGCGATCGCGATCGGGGTTAGCTCTTGCCGCAGGTTAAACTCTGCTGAATCGTGGCTGTGGCCGTGGTCAGACCCGCAGCAGCCGTCATGGGCGGCCACCTCATCCTTAGGGATCGGGCCGGAGCTATCGCAACAAGCATGGGAGTGAGAGTCTGCCATAGGGGTACCTGGCAAGCGCCTAATGAACATCTGAAGTGTTATTCAGATGATACATGATATGCTCCATCAAACCACACTTGCTGCTTGCAGCAGTCGGAAGGTCTGAGACACCGACTCATCATTGATGCATAATTGGGCGATGAATAGGCTGCTGACGAACCCTATGGAGAGAAGATGTGTTGTGACACCACTGAGAAACCTAAACCATCCCCGGCGTCGCCTCAGGTTTTTGAAGGTAGCGTTTTGTCTTGGCCTGGGGCTCTTTCTTACCCTGCACTGGCCTAGTTCATCGGCTCCGGCCCTCGCCCAAGACACGGTTACGTTTTGGCGGCAGGCGTCCTTCCCCGTCGAAAATTTTCAGGCTTACACCTCTGCCTTTGGCTACAGAACCTCTCCCACTGGCGGCGGGGGCTCTCAGTTTCACTACGGGTTAGACTTGGCCGCGCCCCAGGGCAGCTTTGTGCGCAACTGGTGGAGCGGTAAGGTGATCGAGGTATCAGACCACACCACCTGTGGCACCTCTGCCGTCATTCGGTCGGGCCAGTGGGAGCACCGCTATTGCCACATGAGCGGTCGAGTCGAAGTTTCAAACGGCAAGCGCTATTTGGTCGATTCAGACGGGGGCATTCGCTATGAGCAGGGACAAGACTTGCCCACTGGGGTACGGCTGGGCCGCGTCGGCATGACGGGGCGCACCACTGGCCCTCACCTCCACTGGATGCTGAAATACGACGGCAACTGGGTTGACCCTGGGTTGGTGCTAAGGGCCATGTATGACGCTCAGCAAGCAGGTTAAACAGGCACCTTTGGCATGATTCAACTGCATCAGCTAGTTCGCTATCCTGCCCCGGTGAGGATTTTCTGCTTTCTGCTATTGCTAGCGCTGGTTTGGGTACCGATCGCCTTGCCTCTCTACGCGTGGCTGGGCACCGATGGCTCTCTGAGCGTTATTCCGTTAGTTTTGCTCTACGTCTTGTTTATGGTTGGGCTGGTGCCATGGGGTCACCGTGTGCATGGGCAAACTCAACCGCTACGCGCCCACGGTCTGGAGGCATCGGCCCGCTATGGGCGAGAGCTGGCGATTGGGGTAGGCGTGGGTCTGGTGAGCCTGGGGCTGCTGTTTACCCTAGAGGGCTGGCTCGGTTGGCTCACCTGGCAACCGGCACCGCCCACCCTAGGGCGAATTGCCCTGGAGGGATTGCTGGTGGGCCTAGGCGTTGGCCTGGCCGAAGAACTGCTCTTTCGCGGCTGGCTGCTGGATGAACTGCGCTACGACTGGGGCTTTACCCCGGCACTGTGGGCCAGCGGCACGATCTATGCGGCGCTGCACTTTATCAAACCCTGGGAGGCCATTGTGAAAGAGCTGCCTAGCTTTCCGGGGCTACTGCTGTTGGGGCTGACTCTGGGCTGGGCACGCCAGCGCACTGCCGGACGCCTGGGGTTGGCCCTTGGGCTGCATGGGGGGCTGGTGGCGGGCTATTACTTGATCGATGTGGGCGATTTGGCGATCTACACCGAGCGAGTGCCGGAATGGGTGACGGGTCTGAACCAAAACCCGCTAGCCGGAGCAATGGGCGTCTTGTTTCTATCTCTTATTGCCATGGGCCTACGGTACTGGCCTAAGGCGTTTGATCGGAGTGCTGACTACAAGTGAAAGAACCTGGCTATGGAGCGGCAACGCATCATGCTACTCATCCAGGTGTTGGGCCACTTCCCGATAGAGAGTCATAATATGATCGTCAGCCAGGCCATAGTAGACGTTGCGGCCTTGACGACGGTAGGTGACTAGACGCTGCGATCGCAGCACCCGCAGCTGGTGCGACACCGCCGATTCACCCATCTTCACCGCAGCGGCCAGATCGCACACGCAGAGTTCTTGCTGGGCTAGGGCCGACAGCAGCTTGAGCCGGTGGGGGTCAGAGAGAGCGCTAAAAAACTCCGCCATTCGCTGGGCCTTCTCGGTGCTTAGCACCTCGGGCTGCACCTGGCGCACGTTGTCTAAATGCACCAGCGACTCGTCACAACTGGGGGCATCAACGGCTTGAATTGTAGAGTTCTCTGTAGAGCGAGAATTAGCCATCGATTAGGTTCCTTGGCTTTTTCTCTATGATACTGAGAATCGTTACCACTGAACATCTGTTCAGAGGATTGAGGGCGTTGGCCTCACGGGGTTGGCCCGCTTCCCTGCTGCACCTGCTGCATGAAGTACAGGGTTTGCTGATAGCCTTGGCGATCACCCTGGGCCTGAAATAGCGCCGCCGCCTGGCGCAAATCGACCATAGCAGCTTGAGGGTCGCCGAGCTGGTACTGCAAGACACCGCGATTGCCGTAGGCTTCAGCCAGCTCAGGATTGAGGCGGAGCGCTGTGTTGAAGTCTGAGAGGGCGGCTGCGCCATTGCCCAGTTCGGTATAAATTTTGCCTCGGTTGTAGTGGGCATCGGCGTTGTCGGGGTCCAGGGCAATTGCGGAGTCTAGGTCGCTGAGAGCCTGGGGTAAGTTGCCAGTGGCCGCGAAGACAAGGCCGCGATCTAGATAGGGCTGGACAACGTCAGGGGCGAGCGCAATGGCCTGGGTCAGATCGGCGATCGCCGCCTCGGCATTGGTCATGTGAGCGTGGGCCTCACCCCGGTTGTATAGGGTTTCTGGATGGTCGGGGCGAAGCTGAAGCGCTCGCGAAAAGTCAGCGATGGCGAGCTGATAATCGCCCAGGTCGTGGTAGGCAATGCCGCGATAGAAATAGGCTTCGGCACTGGTGGCATCGGCTTGAATCACCTGGCTGTAGGTGGCGATCGCCGCCTCTAGCTGCCCCTGCTCCGCCTGCTGGCGGCCCTGATTTAGGAGATTGACGGCAGCTTGCTCCACCGCATGGGCAGGCCGCATCCCCACTGCACTTCCAGGAGCTACCACAACGGCCATTCCTAGGGCGATCGCTAACGTTCTCTGGATCTGCATGGCTTCTCTCCTAACCGCACGACTGAGCTATGGGTCTGAACCGTGAGCCTGTACCGTAAGCCCCAGGCACAACTTAATACCAGCGCCCTGTGACGCTTTACAAGCTGAGCTAACCCCCTGAACCGAGCCTGTGGCGTTTCTGAGGCGAGCCTTCACGCTTGGGGTAGAGCCTGGCCCCCCTCCAGTGTAGCGACCGTTTTGAGGATGAGATTTTCTCTGAAACAAGATGAAAGAGGCGATCTCGATGCCGTAAAATCAGGCAAAATCAAAGGCCGACCCAGCGCACTGTGAGATGCTGCATGAAACAATACCGACCTCTGGTGAGCCTAATCGGCATGGTAGGTGGGCTACTGCTGGCGCTTCCAGTCGAAGCAGCTCAGTTTAGGACTTGGCGCTTTGACCCTCAGCAAAACCGGCTAGAGTTTTCGACCGATGCCGCCGTGCTGCCCAGGGCGCAGCTTTTGTTTAACCCCACCCGCATTGTGGTGGATTTGCCCGACACCACCCTAGAGCAGCGGACGATTAACCAGGCCGTTGGCGGCGCTGTTCAAGCCATTCGCATCGGGCAGTTCGATGCCCAAACTACCCGGCTGGTCATTGAGCTAGCCCCTGGCTACACCCTAAATCCAGACCAGGTCGTGGTACGGGGGGAAACGCCGCAGCAGTGGGTGGTGCAATTGCCCCCGCCTCAGGGTGGAACGCCCCCTCAGGCCACCCCCAGCCGAGTCAATGCCACCCCAGTCGCTGGGGCCGCCACCCAGGTCGAAGGGGTGCGCACCACCCCCGACGGCTTTTTCATTCGCACGTCTGGAGTGAGCCCTAACCTGACGGTAGAGCGAGTCAGTGATACTCAGGTGGTGCTCCAGATCGAAAATGCCACCGTGGCAGCGGCTCTAACCGGCGAAACACTACCTGCCAATAGGTTCGGGGTCACCGCCTGGGATATTCAGCCAGTAAGCGCAGCGGTACCGACCCTACAAATTACCCTGACGGTGCCCGCCAACAGCGCTGACTGGCAGGCTTCGGTGAGCAACGGCAGCGGCATCGTAATTTTGCCCCCTCGGGGAGTCGCCATCGCCGCCGTTCCAGCCAGCCCAGCCGTGGCACCGGCTCAGGCACCGACTGCAGCTTCGCCCCCCATTGCCGTACAGCCACCGCCTCAAGCTCCGGTGGTGCCACCCCAGCCTGAGCCCGCAATCCCGGCTACTCCAGCGGTGCCACCACCGGGCAGCAGCATTCCCAAGCAGGCCGTCACGATTGTAATCGACCCAGGCCATGGCGGTCGCGATCCGGGGGCGATCGGCGTGGGTGGCCTGCGAGAAAAAGATGTGACCTCTGCGATCGCCTACGAAGTCGCCAGAATTTTAGAACAAAGCGGTGCGCAGGTGATTCTGACTCGCTCCGATGATCGAGAAATCGGCCTAGAGCCTCGGGTGCAAGTTGCCGAGCAGGCCAATGCCGATCTCTTTGTTAGCATTCACGCCAACTCCATCAGCCTGAGCAGGCCCGAGGTAAACGGGCTTGAGACCTACTACCACAGTTCAGGGAATCGTCTCGCCCAGGTGATTCATCAGTCTGTTTTGAGTCTGGTGGCCATGCCCGATCGCGGGGTGCGCCAGGCTCGTTTTCACGTTCTTGTAAACACCTCTATGCCGTCGGTTTTGGTCGAGACCGGGTTTGTCACCGGGGCTCAAGATGCCCGTAATTTCAACGACCCAGCCTGGCGCAGCCGCATGGCCCAGGGCATTGCCGCTGGCATTTTGCAGTACGCCCAGCGATCGCTTTAATAAAGATTTCAACTCAGCTAATTCACTCCTCCTGATATCAACAAAAAGAGGGCAAACCCCGCCAGAAAACTAATCGCCGACCACTGGGTGTCTTCGTTAGACTCATGTGCCTCCTCCAGCATATCCTCGACTGCCGCCAGGTTATAAAGCCCTGCCACAAAGACTAATGCGGCCATTTTCAACGCCTCCGAGCGTTCCCGCAGGGCGAAATAGGCAATTAGAGCAGTGCCTACTACTGGAATGACAAAGGAGGCCGATATCAGCATCCGCCTGGCCCGACCGACTCCCTTGTTGCGAAAACTGGCGTTGACCGCAAATCCTTCGGGGATATCAGCCAGCACCTGCCCTAGGGCCAGGACCAGCGCCAAACTGCTGGATACCGCAGATCCGCTGCCAACTAGCAGGCCATCTCCCACCAAGTCAGTGGCTACGGCTACATAGACCATCCAGGCACCGGTACCAGCTCCTTTAGGTTGTTTGTGCTGCCACCGCTCAATTCGGCTTTTGACTGTCAGATAGGCGAACCCGCCCAGTAAAAACGCCAGGGCCAGCAACCAGGCAGAGGCCCCTTGCAAAGCCTCTGGCATTACCTCTACAGCAATCACCGCGATGATTATCCCGGCAGCGGCATGAAGGGCATGGTTCAACGTTCTTTTAGAGGGACGTAGCCATTCGGCTAGCACCCCACCACTAAAGTTTCCCAGTGCTGGCAGAATCGCCAAGCCAATTACCCTGATAAGCTGACTATTCATTACGTCCTGGTTCCAAGGAAAATCTGCGGCGGGTTGAAAGCTAAGTCTACTTTCAGGCCCTTTCGGAAAAATTAATTTTCACCGACATCCTGCCAGGAGACATCCATCACGCGGAAGGTTGGCTCTTCAGGCCTCTTTCGCTGATTCATTGCGGAATACGCTGTCAAAGCATCAGCGCTCATTGCTGATTTCTCGAATGATTACGGCGAAGTTCGGTAACTGAGTCTTAAGAGGATCTGAGCTACCAGAGCGAGAATCGGCAGCTCTAGCAGAGGGCCAATTACCAGGGTGAGGGCAATCAGGGGGCGATCGCCAAAGGCCGCTGCTGCCACCGCCAGCGCTACCGGAGAGTTCCGCGCCAGGGTCGTGCAAGTCAGGCAGACTACCTCTGGATACGCCAGTCGCAACCGCTGCCCCAGCCACTGAGCCAGCACAAAATTAATCACAAAAAACGAACCAATGGGTAGCAGCAACAATTCCAGACGTTGCAGTAACGCCTCACTCTTAGCCGCAAAAATGGCCACAATGGCCAGATTCAAACAGAGGAGTTGAATCATCGCCACCTGCGGCAGCTTTTCATGTAGCCAGGTTGGCCCCTTAAGCCAATTAATGCTGTAGCGAGACAACACCGCTAAGGCCAGTGGAATGAATAAAACAGTGACTATTTTGCCTCCCAACACCCAAAGATCAAGCGTGACCAGCGACTGGGCAAAAACGGCCAGATAGACAGGCAACAACACCATCTGCAAGACAAAATTTAGCGGTAGCAAAGCCGTTGCTAGGCTCACATTGCCCTTAGCGATGCCGGTAAACACCAGATACCAATCGGTACAGGGGGTCACCATCAGCATCAGCAAGCCCACCCGCAAATCGGGCGCATCACGCAGAAACAGCGCCCCCAACGCCCAGGCCAGCAGGGGTGTCCAGACAAAGTTCATCACTAAGCTGGCAACAGTCACGCGGTAGTTGCCAAAGGCTCTACCCAGGTGCCGCAGCGGAATCGGTAGAAACGCCGCGTACAGCATCCCCATCAACAGCGGTGTGATGAGATGGTCTGCCAGGGCAGCAACATCGTCAATCTGCGCCAAACCTAGCCCCAGTAGCACCGAAAGCAGAATTAGCAGGGGCTGCGATCGCTCAAACCAGGTCATGGTTAGGGTATCTGTGGTTGCAATTTTGCGGTCGATTAGTGATTATGCCGCAGTGACTCCTGCATTTCTCCCGTGGGGTCATCGCAACACTCAGACCAAACTATCTCATGTACAGGAGTCTCACCATAACGCGTAAGATTCACCATAGCAAAGAAACCTGTATACCTCATTATCATGAGCCTTGTAATATTCTCAGCGATTCTCTTCCAGAAAGGTTAGCAACTATGTATTTCACTATGAATCTGGGACAGTATTAGTTATCCTTCACTCTGGTCAAATCTCGAACGATTGGATCTGAATGTTATGACCTTACAGGCTGAATTTGACGCCTGGTAAACCAAATGGTGAGCGGAGGCACTAGAAACCACATTGACAATGGCACTAACCCAGTGCCTAAAATCGGAATTGTTGGCATGGACTCGGCATAAGTCCACCGATTGAGGGGGCCAGTAGCCAAGGCTTCGATAACAACGGTGATTACCACTCCTACAAGGATAAAAACACCCATTCGGCTACGGTTTGGGTAACGTAACCATTGACGAGACTTCGATAGAGCTGCAACGGCCCAAAATGCAATCAATATAATTACGACATCTCCGACTGTAGCGAGGGTGCAATTTCTGACTATATCGAAGTGGGAGTATCCAGCCGGAATTTGGTAAAACCACATTTGCTGAATTTCCCAAAAGAAAGACAGCAAAAACGAAAATATAACTATGTTGAACTCAGGCAAATTTAGCCAATTCAAGGGACTATGGCGGTTCATGGTGTTAGCCGCATTCAGAATAAATCAGACCTATTTTGACAGTTTTTCAAATAGCCTCTAAACGATTCAGGGTTAGTCTTACTTCTTCAATAAGACTGCAAACCTTAACGTCGGATGGATTATCTAGGGGGCGGGCGGCCCAACTCGTGCGGTAGGTTTCTAGCATGGTTTTACGGGCAGTAGCCTGCTGAATTTCCTGCTCCAGGGCTGCAATTTTGCAGTCGATTAGCGTTTTAACCAGGGTGCAGACCGGCTCCCCTTGCTTGCGCACATCAAACACCTGCTGAATTTCGGCCAGGGAAAACTGTAATGTCTGGGCCTGCTTAATGAATAGCAGACGAGTAACGGCTTCGTCATCATAATAGCGATAGCCATTCTCAGCCTTGCTCATCGGCTCTAGTAGGTGCAGCGACTCGTAGTAGCGGATGGTGGCTACCGTCACGTGGGCCTGTTTGGCCAGCTCGCCTATTTTGAGGAGTTTCTTCATTGTCTGAGTAGGCCATCCTTCTAAAAAAAGACCGATTGGGGATGCGCAACCATCGTCGCTAGAGCTAGCTTAGTGCAAATTTGGGGGGGTGACTCTCAAGCCAACCTCAGGGTTTACCTTATGGAAAGTCTCGTCTAGAGGCTGTTTGGTTCACCATCCTTATCAAAGAGGTCACTTCCAATGCTCAAAGCTTTTCAGATCAAGAAGCTCTCCTTGGCAGCTGTTTCTGCCCTTGTTCTGACCACTGCCGTGGCTGGCGTTGCCGCTGCCGCCCCCTGCCTGTTCCCCACCCCTGATTGCCCCCCCTCTAACTGCGACTAAGCTGGGGCGCGACAAATCTGTTTAAGAGAACGGACTCACCCCTCTAGACGCAACCTAGCCCACATCAGGTCTAATACGCTCATAGCGCTCAAACCAGGTGATGGCTAGGTTGTCTGGCTAAAATTTCACCAGCAGCGCTGTGCTGTACATCACGAGTAGCCCGGTCGTAAAGCCAGCTAAACTCAGCCCCGCCAAGCCGGAGAGCCTTGACAGGTGCAGTTGCCGCTGTAGGTAGGTGCCGAGTTCTATAATCACCTGCAAAATTGCCCCTGCACCAATGCCCAAGAATAAGGCCGCCCAGTGGGGAGAAAAAGCGAAAGCCCCCACCCATAGCCCTATCACTGCGGGGAGTCCAGCCAGGGCGGCCAGCGCCACACAGGTTTGCCAGCGCAGTTTTTGCTTACGCAGCAGCGGTGCGACAATGCCCAGCCCTTCGGTCAAGTTGTGAAGGGTAAAGCCAATCACCAGAAATGAGCCCAAGGCAATTTCCCCCAGGGCAAAGGCGGTGCCGATCGCCAGCCCTTCGCCCAGATTGTGCAGGCCAATACCCAAAGCCATATAGGTAGAGAGCGCAGTGCCTTCGGGCGGTTTGCCCTGGCGTCGGCCCACGGCAAATAGGGCCAGACACGCCACTGTAGCTGCAAACCAGACCAAGGCCTGGCCTTGAAACGCAGCTGCTGCCTTTCCAGCTAGCTCCAACCCTTCCTGCAAGGTGTCTACCAGCAAAAAGGCCAGCATGCCTAAGGTCAGCGTTAAAACAAAGGTCAGTCCCCGCTGGCCCAGCACCTTTAAATAGGGGTAGCACAACATGCCTAACCCCACCGGCACCAGCCCCACATAGAGCCCCAGCCAGCCGTAGCCCAGCAGCGTTGCCAGAGACAGAGCGGGTGTAGGTAGAGCAACGTCAATGGGGTGGGCAACGACAACACCCGTGTTGGTCAAGAACTGAACGTGATGCGCTTCGCCCTCTACCCAGGGGTATGGAATTTGAACCGTCGCCGTCGCCAGCCGTCGGATGGGGTCAGGGGGTTGCTGGGTAAACGCCCAATAGGCACCATCCACCTGAACCTGGGCAATGGTCATGGGAGCTGAACCCTCTGCCCGCACCTTGAGGGTGATGCCCTGATCATTTAGCACGGTACGCTCCACAATCAGGGACTCCAGCGGCGGTGCATTTAAGTTGAGCAACCGAGCCGGGCTCAGGGTCAGCAGCAGGGCAGCCAGCCCGGCCAACAGGAGGGGCGGCAACACCCAGCGCCAGGGCAAAGCCTTCATGCCACCACCTCAAAAGCACTCATCCAGCCCAGTTCGGCAAATTCAGCCTGATGGGCGTGGAACATATAGAGCCCTGGCTCAAAGTCAGCAAAGGAGCATTCGATGATGCCCCGCTGCCCCTGGCAGAGCATCACCGTATCGACAGTACGGGAAGTCGGCGTCAGCGTCGTCCCATGGTCGTAGTAATTGAAGAAATTGGCGTGCAGGTGAAAGGAGTTGATCGGGTCAAACTCGGTTACGTTAATCAAATAGACACGCACTGGGCGATCGCGCTCAATGCGAATCGGCTGCTTCATGTAGGCATGGGAAATGGAGTTAACCGCGTAGACTTCGTTCTCCTCGTCAAAGTTGGTATCAAAAGCATTCATCACCATCAACAACTCCTGCCAGCGCTGGTTTTCTGAAGAACCCAGCAGGCGCGATCGGGCAACATCTACTTGGTCAGGGTGCCGCTGTGGGTCAGGATCAACAATGAACGCTCCGTAGAGCCCTTTGTGGAGATGGCGCTTAAACGGCACAGAATGACAGTGGTAGAGGTGGCAGCCAAAGGGTTTTGCATCAAACTCGTAGGTCACCGTTTGCCCCGGCGCAGCTTCCATCACCCCTGGAATGCCATCCTGCCTGGCTCCATGAATACCGTGAAAGTGCAGGGTGTGTGGGTGCGTACCCTGATTGGTAAAGCGAATGCGAATGCGATCGCCCTCCGTGACCCGAATGGTTGGCCCCGGCACCTGGCCGTTGTACGTCCAGGCGGGGTAAAACACCCCCGGAGCCACCTCAATCTCTCGCTCAACGGCGGCGATATCGTACTCTCGCAGGCGCTGCCCAGTAGGCAGCATTGAGACACGTCCTCCATTCCACTGGCTCAGCAGTACGTGAGGGTCAAAGCCATTTCTAAGGTGATCAACCTCGCCTAGCGTAGTCATGCCCTGGTGATGAAGATCCGGAGCAGTCGGGGCACGCTCCTGAGCCAACGCCGGTTGGTTAAACCGGCTACTCAGCCAGGTGCCAGCCCCCAGAAGCCCGGCTCCAAGGAGCGATCGCCGTTGTACATGCCAATCCATTACTTTTCATAATTGTTTCATAATCAAAAGCATAGTGGATAGCGAGGCACTTTCATATTTATTTCATAATTGAGACGCCGCAGTCGCTAAGTTAGGTCTGCGGCTAGCTTTGGGTCATCGGCGATGGCTTTCTACCGCATCCATCCTGGCATGGCAACCTATACCGGCGGAGCCGCCAATTAGCGTCGTACCGAATAGCGCGACCACAATTACTGCCGCCATCGCACCGCCCTTAGCTAGCCAAGAGAAGCTGGCGGGGCGCGATGTCGCCTGAATCTGTTGTGATTGAATCTGTTGCGCTGCCTGACGAATATACTCCGGCTCAATGTTAGCCTCAGCTCCTGCGTCAACTAATTCCTCCAGAGAGTAGCTGCTTTGCTGCTCAGCCTGTAGTCGCGCTGCCAGCGCCAACACTTCTGGAGCCAGGTCTGCTGAGATTCTAAGATCTGAAGGGTTTATATCCAAAGGATCCACAATAGAGGCCTCGCATCAGTTGCTGCATTAACCGTCATCTCAGGCTAAACCCTAAAGTCGTTAGAGAGTCAAGGGCGTTTGGTAAATTGTCATACCGAATCGGAGTTTAGCCTCCCCCTTGACCTTGAAGCTAGGTTCAAGGTTTAGAGTGAACACAACTTCCAAGGTAATGAAATGACTCAACGACAAGTTGAAATTTTTGTAGCCGGGTGCCCTCGGTGCGACGAGGCCGTGGCTCTGGTGCAGCAGATGAGCTGTACAGCTTGCCAGATTCAAGTGTGGGATGTACGCAGTGAGCAAATCACGGCCACCGCTCGCCAAAAACTGGAGGACTACGGCATCCATCGGCTTCCCGCCGTGGTGGTCGATGGCGCATTGGTGGACTGTTGCCGTCAACAGCAGCCGATTTCCCGCGACGCTCTGGCAGCCGCAGGGGTTGGGCGGTCAAAATAGGCACAGATGTTAATTCATGACCTGAGTCGCCAAGCCGAGGTGCCAGCTTCTACCATTCGCTATCACGAGCGGATAGACCTGCTCGACGCGCCTCGGCACAGCCAATCCCAGAATCCATTGCTGATCGCAGAACCTTGCCAGGGTGATCAGACCTCTTCCATTTCACTCGCATTTCATTTTTGAGTGTCAAGCTTAGAACCGACAGTTGTGCCGAGCGCGTCAGCGCGTTTGAAAGCGAGCAACCGCCTTTGTGATGGAAAAGAGGTTTGACATCCGATGACTTTGAGAAAAATATTGGCTTCGTGGATAGTAGTGGGTGGACTGGTGTCCCTGCCTTTAATGGTGAGCGCTTGCAATACGTCATCCTCGGCCCCTAAAGAATCAGACTCTGCCGCTATGCCCATGGGAGATGAACCAATGGGCGACCATTCCATGATGATGGATCTCGGCCCTAGTGACGAGGAGTTCGACTTACGGTTTATTGACGGCATGATTTTGCATCACCAGGGTGCGATCGCCATGGCTGAATCGGCTTTGCAAAACTCGCAGCGCGATGAAGTAAAGCAGTTGGCAGAGGAGATTATCGCTGCCCAGCAGGTCGAGATTGACCGTATGCAGCAGTGGCGGCAAGCGTGGTACCCAAATGCCAGCGAAGAGCCCGTCATGTATCATTCAGCCATGGGACATTCCATGGCCATGACGCCTGATATGCAGGCCACCATGATGATGAGTGGCGACTTGGGCGCTGCCGATAATGAATTTGACCTACGTTTTATCAATGGCATGATTCCCCACCATGAGGGGGCATTAGCTATGGCGCAAGACGCCCTAGAGAAAAGTAGCCGACCAGACGTTCAACAACTCGCCCAAGATATTTTATCAACCCAGCAGGTCGAAATTGATCAAATGGAGCAGTGGCGAAAAGACTGGTACGGCCAGTAATTTCATTAGCGAATAAAGTTCGGCAGGTCTCACTCCAAGAGCTGGGGCCTGTCTTGCATGGAATATTTTCTAGCCTTAATTTTTAGAACTCAGCAAGCATAAAAATCTATCGATGTGACTAAATGATTATAGGCGGGAAACCTATCGCAGTACCTTGTCTAGATACCATCTGGCCAACAATACTAAGCTTGGTACGCGACGGCCTTAATGATAATGACTGGACAAGCCACCTAAAAATACGTTCTAAATTGGGTAGAGTTTTCACGTTCATTTCATTTTTGCTTGCCATACTGTAGCGACAAACACTGAAAGGCGAAAAAAGCCTAGTACCTAACATGCTAGTGAGAAGCCTATTTTCTGGCAGTTAGAATAGGCTCTGCTCTGTTTTTGGTGCTTTCAGTTTAGAGAGTGAGGTGGGTTTGTATGGCAAAACATATTCTTGTAATAGAGAATGAGTCTAGCTTGGCTCGTTTAATCGAGTCAGAACTAGTTCAGGAGAGCTACCTAGTTAGCGTCTTTGAAGATGGCTTCAGCGGGCTTGTCAACATTCGCCAAATTGAGCCAGACGCACTAATTATTAGCTCGTCTATTTCTGATTTAACAGCTATTGATATATGCAGAAGGCTCAGGACTACAGGCAATCCAGTCCCCATTTTGTATATCGATAAAGACACTACTCCTCAAAAGCAAGCGGCTGCTCTAGAAGCAGGGGCTGATGCCTACATCACTACACCTATAAGCCTAGATTTAATTTTGGCGCACATCAAAGTTTTTCTAAGAAGAAACGATAGCGAAGATGCATCGAGAATACTTGTTTTCTCTGATGTGACACTCAGCCACTACAGCCGGACGGTATATCGAGGCGGTCATGAATTAGCTCTAACAGCTAAGGAGTTTGATTTGCTGGCTTACTTTCTTGAGCATCCTAAAGAAGCGCTCAAGAAGTCGCAGATTATTGATGCCATTTGGAGCTATGACTGCGATCTTGGTCATGAAAGCAACGTACTTCAGTTTTATATTTGCTCTCTGAGAAAAAAGATGGAATACGGCCAAAGAGAACGGCTAATTCACACCATCCGAGGATTTGGATATATTCTCAAGACTGCTGCTAGGGGCCGATCCAGAAATTCCTTATCTCTAGCCTTGGCCTAGTTTGTCTGTTGATTTAATCGGTCAAGAGTACTCATTTTTTTGTTAAATATGCGCCAAAATTTCCGACTTTCTACATCTGTCCTAGTCAGTTTGGCCATGGCTATTGTGTTAGACGTTGCTCCCCTGACTGCATCTAGAGCCCTTGCTCAATCTTTGCCTCAGTCAAAAGAAGATACCTCACGACCTGACCGTCTTTCTCCGGAGCCTAATCTACTGCTTTTGCCAACTCAGCCAGAAGCTGTTGAAATTACTACGACAAAGACTCTCTCTATAGAAGAAGCTTTTGAGCTAGCATTGCGCAACAACGAAGATCTTCAGATTGCCTTACTAGAGCTAGAACGCAGTCAGTTTGCGCTTAGAGAAGCTAGAGCAGAACTGTATCCAACTGTTGGCTTGGCATCAACATTGCAAAGTAATAGCGAAGAGAATGACAACCAAACAACTTTAAGAGGAGACCTTGAGGCTCTTTATGACTTGGGCTTGTCAGGAGGTAGACAGGCCAGAATACAAGTAGCCGAAGAGCAAGTTCGAATTGCTGAACTAGACATCAATCGGCGTAGGGCGCAACTTCTGCTCGATACCGCCAATGATTATTACGCCTTACAGCTAGCTGTTGAGCAAATTCGTATTAGCCAGGCCTTTCTAGATGAAGCGGAGCGAAATCTACAGGACACAATTTTAAGAGAACGTGCTGGCGTGGGCACTCAGTTTGACGTGCTCCGGGCGGAGGTGCAGGTGGCCAATGCCCGCCAAGACTTGACGCAGGTGCAAAGCCAGCGACAAATTGCGCAGAGACAACTATCACGCAGGCTGAATTTACCAGCTTCAGTAAATGTTGATACGTTGCCTGTAGAAATTGCTGGAGGCTGGCCGCTAACCTTAGAGGAGAGTATTATACTGGCCTATCAAAGTCGCGTTGAGCTATCGCAGGTTTTGGCCCAGCGCACAATTGCCCAACGCCAGAGACAAATTGCCCTGGCAGCGGTAAGACCTAACCTTAGCTTAGTCGCCAACTATGGCCTTCAGCAGGCTTTAAGTGGCAATTCAACCGCGCTGAATGATGGGTTCAGCGTGGGCGCTAGATTACAGTGGCAACTCTTTGATGGGGGTGCTGCTTCAGCATCGGCGGCTCAGCAAGATAAGGAATCGGAAATTGCAGAAACTCAGTTCTCCCAAACTCGCAACAGTATTCGTTTGGAAGTTGAAGATGCTTATTTTAATTTGACGGCTAATCAAGAAAATATCACTACGGCTACTGTAGCGGTACAGCAGGCGCAGGAGGCACTTAGATTGGCCAACTTAAGGTTTAATGCAGGTGTAGGCACTCAACTAGATGTATTAAGTGCCATTGGAGATTTAGCTGAAGCAGAAGGCAATTTGGCAAACGCAATCATAGACTACAATCGGTCGTTAGCAGCAATTAATAGAGCAACCGAGCAATTCACTGCACAACCCAATTAAAGTAGAATGAATAGAGCGTCTTTGTAGACTATGTCGATGGTTTGACTATTTTTTGTCAGGCTAAGCCAATAATAAAACCCCACCACGAACTAGTTCGTAGTAGGGTTTGAAGTGTATCAGAGCGAGGTTAAGATATGCATTAGTTACCTCTGAAGAGGTTTAATCCCTCCAGAGGTACTTGCTGATTAGCTTTGTCTATAGTCAGCGTTGTGTTGCTTAAGCTCGACGAGGGTGACAACGCCATCGCCGTTCAGATCGGCAGACAAGTCGTTAAAGTTAGTCTGCCCTGAAGCGCTAGCTACAGGAGCTAAAACCATTGAGCCCAGTGCGATCGCAAGCATAGAAAGAAAGTACTTCTTCATCATTTTCTCCATGAGTACCATTACATCCGCGCTTGGTTGCGGATCTTTCACTATAGTAGCTTGATGATCGGGCTATTTCCTGATAGTTGCCTAAGCTAAGAATGAAATTTTCATTAGAAAAATTAGAGTGCATTTTATCACCTAGAAATTTTGCGAAATCTTTAGCTTTTTGAGTGAATTCAGCAGCCCGATTTTTATTCCAAATAGTTTTTGTTAGATGTAATGCTTAGCGCAATTCAGCTCAGCCTTATGGGGGATTTTTTCTGGGCGAATTATTGATTTCTCAATTAAAGCTAACCAATTTCATCCCGATTTCATTTTTCTGTGGGATGTTTGGGGGGCTGATGGCATTTTTCTCCGTAGACTGTAACTGAGTGGTTCAAGGGCACGCCTATGACAGCTATCTCCGATCGCTTGTGTATTGTGGCCAGGGGGCGATCGCTCCCCCGGCTTGCTTTGCTGATACTGTTACTAACTCCTGCGGGCGCTGCCTTGGCCCATGGCGGTCACGGAGATGAGTTTCAAGGGGGCGGAGCGGGAACGCACCCAGCGGGCATTGCCGTCGATGCAGAAGTCGCTGACCGTATTGGTTTGATCGTAGAGCCGGTCAAGCGTCAGGTTTTGGCCTTTGGGGTGAAGGCAACGGGGCAAATTGAAGCCTCGCCGGGGCGACAGGTGACTGTAACGAACCCAGTCGGCGGTACGGTAACCAAGCTGCTAGTGGAGCCGGGGCAGCAGGTAGAGGCAGGTCAGGCGCTAGCGGTGATTACCAGCGGCGAGCTGGCCGAATTGCGGGTGACCGCCCTCGAAAACTCTGCTGAGCGCCAGGGAGACGTACAGCAGGCCGAGGCCGATTTGCAGCTAGCCCGACAGAGCTACCAGCAACAGCAGCAGATTGCCCTGAGGGCCATTGAAGCGGCCCGGACGGATGTTCGAGTAGCCCAAGAGCAGTACGATCGCGACGCAGAACTGGCGGCGGAAGGGGCGATCGCCCGCCGCGAACTGCTGGCCTCTGAGGCGGGTTTGGCGGATGCCAAGCGGGCTTTGGCAGAGGCCGAAAGCCAGTTAGAGGTTCTCAGTGCTCGCACAGGAGTGGCGCAGGCCCAGACCGCCCTCAACGTTGCCCGCTCCCGCTCTCAGCTCAGCTCACAGACCTACCAAACCCGGCTACAGCAGCTCGGGGCCACGGCTAACCCAGACGGCACTATCACCATCAAAGCGCCGATCGCAGGCACCATTGCCGATCGCGATGTAACCCTGGGGGAATCTGCCCAGGATGCCGGAGCCGTGCTGATGACCATTGTGGACAACCGCACGGTGCTAGCCACCGCCAACATTTTTGAAAAAGACCTCCCTCAGGTCTCCCCCGGCCAGCGGGTGCGAATTACCGTGGCCAGCCTGCCCGATCAAATTTTTGAGGGCCAAATTACCACGATAGGTTCGGTGGTCGATGGTGAAACGCGGGTCGTGCCCGTACAGGCAGAACTCGACAATGCTCAAGGCACCCTCAAGCCTGGTATGTTTGCGTCCCTAGAAGTCTTAACCGAGAGCACTTCAGAAGCGGTGATGGCCATTCCTCAATCGGCAGTGGTCGAAGCCAGCAGCCAAACCCTGGTGTTTGTGCGCAACGGCAACGCCTTTGAGCCGGTTGATGTCACCCTGGGGCGAACGGCGGGCGATCAGGTCGAAGTGCTGAGCGGCCTATTTGAGGGCGATGAAATTGTCACCCAGCGGGCTAATCAGCTCTATGCTCAGTCGTTGCGGGGCGGGAGTGCTGAGGCAACAGAGGAAACTGCCGCACCCGTTGAGGCGGTCGCAGCTCCAAGCGTTCCCTGGTGGGCGATGGGGTTGGGTAGTGGTGCGATCGCCATGACCACCTTTGCTGCCGGAATTTGGTGGGCCAGGCGACAGCGCCCGGCCTACGCTCTGACGATCGGTGACGAGGCGGTTTCGCCCTCATCACAAGGGCATCCTCGCTATGGCACTGGACCATCCCTTGCTGCTCCTTTGGTCGAAGAGGGAGAGCCCTCACATAAGTAGCTATGAGGATGTCTGGAAAGACGCTTTCCAGATGGCGGGCATTGCCCACCCTACGACGGTTATGGTGAGCTAACCTACTCTGCCAACTTTTGAACAACAACAATGCTAGATAACATTCTCAAGTGGTCGATCGCCCAGCGGTGGCTGGTGGTTATCGGGGCGATCGTGGTGACGTTTCTGGGGATCTACAACCTCACCCAAATGCCGCTGGACGTGTTTCCTGACTTTGCGCCGCCCCAGGTAGAAATTCAAACCGAAGCGCCCGGACTCGCCCCCGAAGAGGTTGAGTCACTCATTACCTTACCGATTGAGAGTGCCGTCAACGGCACCCCTGGAGTTGAAACGGTGCGATCGTCTTCAGCAGTCAGCATTTCGGTCGTAAGGGTGATTTTTCGGTGGGGTACCGACGTTTACCAGGCGCGGCAGCTGGTCACAGAGCGCCTTCAGCAGGTGCAGGAGAGGCTCCCGGAGGGGGTAGGCATTCCCCAAATTTCGCCGATTTCGTCACCCATCGGCACGATTTTAATGTACGCCTTTACGGCGGAAACCACCCCCCTGATGGAGGTGCGGCGACTGGTGGATCGCGATGTGATTAACCGGCTGCTGGCGGTGCCCGGTATTTCTCAGGTGATTGCCTACGGCGGCGACGTGCGGCAGTACCAGGTGCTGGTTGACCCAGAGCGGCTGGTGGCCTTTGACGTTTCGCTGCAAGAGGTGGCCGAAGCCGCTGAGGCGGCCAACGTCAATGCCGCAGGTGGATTCCTCAACACTCCCGACCAGGAGCTGATTATTCGCGGTGTAGGTCGTCTCGACTCGCTTGAGCAACTGCAAGAGTCGGTGGTAGCCGCCCGAGATGGCCGCCCCGTCAAGCTGCAAGATGTCGCTGATGTGCGCATTGGAGCCGCGCTTCAGCGGGGCGACGGCAGTGTGGGGGGCCAGCGGGCGGTGGTGATGGTGGTCAACAAGCAACCCCTCAACGATACCCCCACCGTCACGCGGGCGGTAGAAGCCGCCATGGAAGAACTCAAAGCAGCTCTACCTGAGGATGTTGTTGTCACCGAAACCTTTCGGCAGGAGAACTTCATTGAGGCCTCGGTCGAAAACGTGCTGGGTTCCCTGCGAGACGGCATTATTATCGTCTCGGTTATTTTGCTGCTGTTCTTGATGAACTGGCGCACGGCGGTGATTACGCTGAGCGCCATTCCGCTGTCGATTTTGGTGGGCATGATCATTCTCAATGCCTTTGGCCAGGGCATCAACACCATGACCCTGGGCGGGTTGGCGGTCGCCATTGGCTCAGTGGTCGATGACTCGATTGTGGATATGGAGAACGCCTATCGCGGGCTGCGCAAAAACCAGCTGGCAGGCACCCCAGAACACCCGTTTAAGGTGGTCTACGACACATCGGTCGAGGTGCGGGTAAGCGTTATTTTTTCCACCGTCATTATTGCGGTGGTGTTTGCCCCTATTTTTAGCCTAACCGGAGTAGAGGGCCGAATTTTTGCCCCCATGGGGGTGGCCTACCTGGTATCGATTTTTGCCTCTACCCTGGTGGCCATGACGCTCTCTCCAGCGCTATGCGCCATCTTGCTGGCCCGCTGCCCGCTGCCAAGTGATGAAACCTGGGTTAGCAGGTCTTCTCAGCGGCTGTATCGACCGGCGTTGCGGTTTGTCATGGCCCGCGCCAAACTGGTGTTGGCTATTGCGATGGCGGCTTTGGTGGCGTCGCTGGTGGTGTTTTCGAGTCTGGGGCGGGTGTTTTTACCCGAGTTTCAGGAGCCATCGCTGGTAAATGCAATGCTGCTATATCCAGGGTCGTCTCTAGCGGCCACCAACGAGGCGGGTTTAGCGATGCAAGAGGCGCTGAAAGACGACCCCCGTTTTGCGACGGTGCAGCTGCGGGCGGGGAGAGCGCCGGGGGATGCCGACGCGGGTGGGGTCAACTTGGGCCACCTAGATGTGGAGCTGAGCCAAGAGGGATTGCGCGATCGCGAGGCATCGATCGAAACCATTCGCGAAGAGTTTGCCCGCATTCCCGGCATTGCACCCAGCGTGGGCGGATTTATTACGCACCGTATGGACGAGGTGCTGTCGGGGGTGAGAAGTGCGATCGCCATCAAAATCTTTGGCCCCGACCTCGACCAACTGCGCACTATCGGCAGCGATGTGGAAGCCGCCATTCGCGATATCGATGGCCTGGTAGATCTGCAACTGGAACCCCAGGTGCCCATTCGACAGGTGCAGATTCAGTTCGATCGGCCCGCAGCCGCCCGCTATGGCCTCACTGTAGGGCAAATTGCGGGCGTGGTCGAAACGGCACTCAATGGGCGCGTAGTCTCCCAGGTGCTAGAGCAGCAGCAGCTGTTTGACCTGCTGGTTTGGCTCAAAGATGACGCCCGCAACAACCTAGAGGCGATCAGTAACCTGCTGATCGATACCCCAGTGGGCCAGAAAATTCCCCTGGCTCAGGTGGCCCGCATTGACTACGGCACCGGGCCAAACACCATCAACCGCGAAAATGTCTCTCGCTTAATTGTGGTGTCGGCCAACGTCGCGGGGCGCGACTTGGGCTCGGTGATAGACGCGATTCAAGATCGCGTTAGCGCCTCTGTAGCGCTGCCGTCAGGGTACTACATTCAGTACGGTGGGCAGTTTGAGTCAGAGCAGCGGGCCAGCCGCAACCTGCTGGTGTTTGGCGGACTGGCGATCGTTGTCATCTCGGTGCTGATGTACTTTGCGGTTAAATCAGTGCTGGGCATGGTGATGATTATGGTCAATCTGCCCCTGGCACTGGTAGGGGGCATTGCCTCCATTGCCCTGGGTGGCGGTGTGGTGTCAGTGGCGTCGCTGGTCGGCTTTATTACCTTGTTTGGGGTAGCCACCCGCAACGGCCTGCTGCTGGTTGACAACTACAACACCAAACTGGCCCAGGGCATGCCCCTGCGCCAGGTAATCGTTGAAGGCTCCTCAGAGCGGCTGGTGGCTATTCTCATGACAGCCCTCACCTCAGCCCTGGGTATGGTGCCCCTGGTGCTGGGCAGCGGCGCGGGCAAGGAAATTTTGCAGCCCCTAGCTGTAGTCGTATTGGGTGGCCTGTTTACCTCAACGGCGCTGACCCTGCTGGTGCTGCCAGCGCTCTACTCTTTGTTTGGGCGGCATTTGGTTCCCAAGGTAGCGAACCCTCTGACGTCTAACGAGTTTGAACCCGAGCCCCGAGATACTGCTTTGGTGCAGTAACAGTGTTTCGATCCGCAGCCCCAAGGCTGCCTCTGAGCAACCTTCTGTCTTCTCTCTATAAGGAATACCGTTATGACCGTCCAAAAAACTCTGACCTATACTGTAGTAGCCTTTGGCCTGGCTCTAACCCTGGGAGCCTGTGGCAGCAGTGAAGAGCAAAGCAGCGCTCCCGCCGACACAGAGGCTGTTGCCGAAGCACCCGCTGCGGAAGCTCAAACGGCTCCCGACCCCTCCGCTGAAATGCAGTCTTCCCAAGGGGGACAAGTGGTTGAGTCTGGCCCCTACCACCTAGAGCTGATTACGGCCAATGAACCGACCGGAGTTCACCTAGATTTCTTTTTACAAAAGGGCGATACTCACGAGGCGATCGCCGATGCCAAGGTCATGGCCCAAATTCAGGCTCCCGACGGCACCCAAGAGTCTATCGAGTTGAGCTATGACGCCGATGGTGCACACTACACAGCCATGGTACCTGTCACCGCCGCAGGAGACTATAACGTAGCCATTTTGTCTGATATCGGCGGTGAAAAGGTGAATGGACGGTTTACCTTTGCCAAGTAGCGCCCACCTATATTCAATCAACCCGATATCAAGCAGATTGTAATCGGGACGACCGGCTAATCACCTGACTTGGATTTGGAAGTAAACGAGTAAGAGTTTTAGACTACGCTATTAATCTAGCTTTATAAAGCTAGATTAATAGCGTTGCTGATAGCGCCTAAGCGGGCTGAATATTCACAGTGCCCATCATGCCCAAATCTTCGTGGTCGAGGATATGACAGTGGTAAACCGTTTTACCTGTGAATGTGCGGAACGGAATGCGGATGCGCACGGTTTCGTTACCTTTCACCAGTACCGTGTCTTTCCAAGCCTGATAAGGTTCAGGCTGTCCGTTGCGGCTAATGACTTGAAACGGGTTGACATGTAAGTGAAAGGGGTGATCCATCCGGTCAGAATCGATGTTGACCAGTTCCCATTCTTCGACAGTATTGAGTTTGGGGTTGATGTCGATGCGCTGGGCATCAAAGGTTTTGCCGTTGAATAGGAATGCCATAGACATCCCCGACCCCATAGCCATATCGAGTTCAATGCGACGGCTGAGGGTTGGGTTGGGCAATAGCTCGACTGTGCCCAATCGCTGGGGCAGCGGCAGGGCGGCGACCGAACCACGATAGGTCACCGTCGCTAGGGTTTGGGGAGAGGCGGAGCTGCCCTGGTGCATCATGCCACCCATGCCACCGCCCTCCATGCTGTGGTTCATGTCGCCCATGCCACCGTCCCCCATCATCATTATGCCGCCGCGATCGTAGGGGAGATTGAGTAGGCGGTACTGACCCGGTTCGCGGTTGCCCTGTACCAGTACCTCCGCCCGTTCGCCAGGAGCTAGCAGCAGTTCGGAGAGTTCGACGGGGGCGGCGATCGCACCCCCATCTGTTGCTATCAGCTGTAGGCTATGGCCCTCTAGCTGCAAACGATAAAATCGAGACGGAGACGCATTTAACAGCCTCAGCCGCAGCAGCCCGCCCTGGGCCAAGGACAGCTCAGGGTTGAGCTGCCCGTTGATGGTGATCAGCGGGCCTTCGCGGCCCATCATGCGGGCCATCATATCGGGAGCGGCGATCGCCCCGGTGTTGGTAACATCAAAATCTTGAAACACCATAAAGGCTTCTTGAGCGGCTTTGATTTCAGGAATCTCGTCTAGCTCGCCCCGGATAATAAACAGCCCGGCCAGCCCGCCAAACAGCTGTTCAGCCACGTGGCCGTGGTGATGGGGATGGTACCAAAACGTGCCCGCTGGATGATCGGCGGGAAGGGTAAACTCGTAGGTCAAACGCTCCCCTGGAGGCACGCTTAGAAAGACATTGTCAGCATTGCCCTGGGGGGTAACGTGCAGCCCGTGGTAGTGCAGGTTGGTGGGTTGATTAAGTCGGTTGGCAAAGCGAATCTGCACCGTATCACCCGGTTTGGCCTCTAGCCGGGGGCCAGGCAGTTGACCGTTGAAGGTCAGGAGGTTAGCTCTGAGATCGCCCACCAAAACCGGCTGAACCCCTGCCTCCAAATCAAGGCTCAGTAATCCTCCCTGGCTGTTGACAACGCGCCCTTGCAGCAGCGCAGGGCTGGCAGTAGAACCTTGTAGTGTTTTAGAACACTGAGAGAGCAGGATAGCTGCCGTGGCTCCTGCCCCCAGACCCAAAAACTCTCGTCGTTTGATAGAGCGCATAGATACTCAACTTTCAATAACTCACTCAGGTGGCTGCTTAACAACACTCCGGACAGTTTTTGGGAGCCAACGGCAGAATGGGAGTTTCAGCCCTCTTCCACAGTGGTCTAGTCAATGAGAGATTAAGGGTTTCAGCGCTTGCCCAGACAAATGTCCGGACTATTGGCTTAAAAAAGCTAATTCTTTACTAACTATGACGATAGAGACTTCAGTGAACTGTAGAGTCAAGGCGGTGAAACAACAGTTAACGCTACAGCAGTTATGCTACGACTGGAAGATGAACCACCAATGAAATTGAGACCGCATAAAACAATAACCGTCAGTCTGAAAACCCATTATCACCAACTGATGAAATCAGGATGAAATCAACCTATTTCATTGGGAGGAAGTTAACCTTAGTACCTGAGAGAGGTGAAGATAGCAATAGCTTCAACTAGGCTACTTCTATGACAAAACCAAGGTACTCCTATGCTGCTAAATCGCGAAAACTACCAGTCTAGTTTTGACAAAGCTATGGCCTGCGCTGTGGAGTGTGAGCACTGCGCTGAAGCCTGTATGGGCAACCCCAGCATGATGAAATGCGCTCGTATGTGCTTAGATACCGGCGACAGCTGCCGCACCTTGGCCACTTTCATGGTGCGAGGATCTTACTTTATTGCGCCTATGGCAAAAGCCTGTGCAGAAATCTGTGACACCTGCGCCAGCGAATGTGAGAAGCACGACGCCGAACACTGCAAGAAGTGTGCCCAAGCCTGCCGTGAGGCGGCAGCTACCTATCGTCAAATTGCTGAGGCGGCGATGGCAAGGGCCTAACTGCTCGGTGATCTAACTGCTCAGTGGTTGGAGTTCTACCCCAGAGTTTTGCCCCATCCCCTACCTCGTTCTTGACGTCTGCCGTTAGCGACGAAGGGATGGGGTTGCGACTATGGCTGCGACGGTTCTCTGGTGCCTAATCAGCGGCTTGTAGGGCTGGCCTCGACGGTATATTGATCTGCGGCTAGTTCAAAATGTTTTGACCTGTAAAGTTTCACGTTTCGACATGTTGAGTTTAGGGAAAACCGATGACAAGTAAAGAGCAGGCCATGGGAAGCCATACTAACGCCGATCACGACTCCGGAATGAGAGGTGCTTACGTCCGGTTCTTCGCCATGATTGGCACCTCAATTGTGGTGATGTTTTTCTTGATGTATCTGCACTCCTATCAAATTCTCGATCACGCCTGGTTTAGCGAAACGCGGGTATTCATGGCCCTGATTATGGGAGCCGCGATGATGGTAATCATGCTGTCGTACATGCTGCACATGTATAAAAGCCGCAGCGCCAATGTAGCCATCTACGTGAGCGCCATTGTATTGTTCGGAGCGGCCCTCTGGTTGGTGCGCAGTCAGGTAACGGTGAGCGATGTAGACTACATGGAAGGTATGATTCCTCACCACTCAATTGCCATCTTGACCAGCGAGCGAGCCCAGATCCAAGATCTGCGGGTGCGCGAACTGGCCGATAGCATCATCGAGGCCCAGCGCCGAGAGATCAACGAGATGGAATGGCTAATTTCTGACATTCGAGACAACGGTTTGGTTACTGCACAAGCTGAGTTAGAAGCAAGACCGTTGCCAGACTTCACAGCAGCTCCCGAATAGAACGATTAAGCCCACTGAACCAGATAGCCATGTCTTACGATCCATGTTGTTGCCTTCCATAATGGTTACTCCTGTAATTACACATGTGGGAAGTCTTCACCTTGCCTGTCAGCGGCACCAAAATGTGGGAAAAAGGCAGGTACCCTGGCCGCATACTGAGCATATTCCTCGCCAAATTCCGTCAAGGCTTCACGCTCTTCTTGATGGGCTAAACGGACATACATCCAGACTAAAAAGGGAAACATCGGCAGCGTGAGAATAGTGGGCCATTGCAGCAAGAAGCCAAACATGATCAAGACAAATGCATCATATTGAGGATGTCGCAACCTTGAGTAGGGGCCGGTGATCGCAAGCTGATGGTTTTGCTGCGCCCCATAGAGTACTCTCCAAGCAGAAGATAACAGGATGAACCCACTCAAAACTACTAAATTGCTAAGCAGGTGAATGGGATTAAAGTGAGGGTTGCCTCCGAGTCCTAAAATTGTCCACCAGAGATGTCCGGCATCGTGGGATAGAGGGTCTAAGCTAGGATAGCGGCTCTGTAGCCAGCCTGAAAGCAGATAGACGGTGACAGGAATGCCATACATTTCGGTGAAAAGCGCGACGATGAAGGCAGAAAATACCCCAAACGATCGCCAATCACGAGCACTCTTTGGCTTCGTAAAGCTAACCGCAAAAATGATGAACACTAGAGAATTAATCATCACTAACGACCAAAGGCCATAGGCAGGAGCGTTATTCATTTCTCATCTCCTTGAGGCAAATTGTGACGGCTATGCCCGTGATGTCCTCCGGGGCTACCGTGCATAAAAACATGCATTAAGGGGCAGGCCAATAGAAACAGCCACGGCAACACAGGAATAATGTGAGCGAGATGCTCGGTGAATAGAAAGAACGCGGCAATTCCTAAAAATACTAGCAGCGCAATCCCAGACGGAGATTGCCACCGAAAACTTGTCGAAGAGTCGTTGGTCATAGGTTTATTATTGCCTCACTTAATTTGATTTTCAGTCGTTCGGCATATTGATCGACTCAAGCGACAGAAGAATTCTCTACAACTTGGGTACTATATCCAGCCCCTGCCAGAGCCCTCTGCACAGTTTCCATGGTCACCAATTGAGGATCGTAAACAACCGTAGCCTGACTTTTGGAAAACTCGACTGTGCATTTTTCAATGCCAGGAATTTTTTTGGCTGCCCTCTCAATAATTTCGCCACATCCACTGCACATCATTCCTTCTATTTCGAGCGTGCTAATATGCATAAATATTCACCTTAGTAAACAATGCATTTATAATTTGACTCGGCGTAGTAACATCGCATTGATAGACACTACGACAGTTGAAACGCTCATGAAAATTGCCCCTACGGCTGGGGTTAGCAAAATGCCAAAGGGATAGGCGATTCCAGCTGCAAGCGGAATGCCAACTACGTTGTAGCCGGTTGCCCAAAACAAGTTTTGGATCATCTTGCCGTAAGTTGCTTTGGCCAGCTTTAAAGCATAGGTTGCATCGATTGGATCGCTCTTGATTAAGACCAGATCGGCAGATTCAATCGCAACGTTGGTGCCAGCCCCAATGGCGAGAGCTAAGTTGGCTTCAAGCATGGCTGGTGCATCATTGATGCCATCGCCGACAAACGCAACGGGCTTTTCTGATTTCAGTTTGCGGATGAGAGATGCCTTATCTTGCGGTAAGACTCGGGCATAGTAGCGATCAATGCCCAACTCATCGGCCACTGATTTAGCGACGGCTTCAGCATCGCCTGTGATCATGACAACCTCCAATCCCATGGCCTGTAGCTGCTCGATCGCCCGGAGAGATTGAGCACGGACTTTATCGGCTAGCCCAAACAGTGCCAGAAGCTGCTTGTCGTCCATCAGCGCGATCGCGCTTTCTCCACGCTGCTCAATGGTCACTAGCCCGGCCTGTAGCGAGTCTGCTACCGATAGCGCCAGTTCTTCGGCCCACTCAGGTCGCCCAACCCGATAGCGACGTCCGTTTACTGTACCCTCGACCCCTTTGCCAGCCACCGCTCGAAAGTCCGTGCCACCAGGCAACTTGGTTTGCTTGGCTTCTGCTTCCCGCACAATGGCTGCTCCTAGCGGATGCTCTGAAAAGGTTTCTAGTGAGGCTGCGATCGCCAGCGCATTTGGTTCATCCACAGCGTCTGTGAAAATATGGCGAACCCCAAATTTACCCTCGGTTAAGGTACCCGTTTTATCGAAGGCGATCACCTGAATCTGACGTGCCCGCTCAAACGCTTCACGGTTCCGCACTAAGATGCCATGCTTTGCCGATAGGGACGTGGCATTGACAATTACTAGGGGAATGGCCAAGCCTAAGGCATGGGGACAGGTGATAACGAGTACGGTTACGGCCCGATTAATCGCAAAAGTCAATGATGGGCCTACCGACAGCCAAACGACAAAGGTCAGTACGCCGACTCCGATCGCAGTCAAGGTCAGCCAATAGGCCAGTTGATCCGCTAGAGCCTGATATCGGCTTCGCGATGACTGTGCCTCTTCTACCAGACGCATGATTTGGCTCAGCGTCGTCTGATCGCCTGTCCGAATGATTTTTAAGGTGAGTGCCCCTTCGCCATTGACAGAGCCACCTACAGCTTCATCTCCGACCTGTTTGATGACAGGACGAGACTCGCCAGTCAAAAATGCTTCGTTAATGCTAGAGGCTCCTTCAATCACCTCGCCATCAATCGGGATTTGTTCGCCAGGTTTGACGAGAATGGTATCGCTAGGCTGCAAACTCTCGACTAAAACCTCCTCGATCTTGCCTGCCCTAAAACGATGGGCTGTTGTTGGCACCAGATTTGCTAGGTGCTCTAGGGCGCGGCTAGCCCCTTGCACCGAAGCCATTTCTATCCAATGGCCTAGCAACATGATGGTGACTAAGGTAGCTAGCTCCCAGTAGAATGGCTCACCCTCTAACCCAAAAGAAACAGCCACACTGTAGACAAATGCAACTGTAATGGCTAAAGCAACCAGGGTCATCATCCCGATTTTGCTCTGTAGCTCAATCCAGGCACCCTTTAAAAATACCCAGCCGCCATAGCCATAGATCACAACACTTAAAAGAGGGCTCACTAATTCAGAGCCAGTAAACCGAATGGCCTGATAGCCAAACCACTGCTGAAAAGAAGGCGAAAAATACAGAACTGGTAGGGTCAGCACCAGGCAGACAAAAAACCGTCTGCGGAAAATCTCAGGGCTATGACCAGCATGCTTATCATGGACAGAAGAAGAGCTATGGCCTACATGGACATGATGTGTTTTAGAGTGATGCGTATGATCGTGGGCCATTTTGTGTCTCTCTATACTCGATTGTGCGATACGCCATCAATTAGAAGTGCCTAGGCCTTTTTCCTTATTGAATAGAAAGATGGAATCCCTTTGCAAAGCTCAGCCCAGCTCAGAAATGAAGCTTTGTCTGTAGGAAAACCACAGATCTCGATCTGAACTTGGTATAGCTATAGCCTGACGAATGAATATGAAACCAGGATGAAAAGTATTACTTCTTTAGATCCTGGCGATGCCTAACATCCCTCCGACTCAATAGCCAGAGAAGGCAGAGAAGGCTAACTTGAGAGCGCAGAAAAATCACCACAATAATGCGGTCGAGGCATAACCTAGCGAAGCTGGCCTAGGGGCATGCCCGCACTGGCTAGGGGAAGCTTAATAGTAAAGGTGCTGCCCTTTGAGACGGCACTTTTGACGTGAATGCTGCCGCCGTGGGCCTGGGCGATCGCCAGCGCGATCGACAGACCCAGCCCCGCTCCACCGCTCTGGCGCGATCGATCTTTTTCAATGCGGTAAAAGCGATCGAAAATTCGCGACTGATCGTCGGGGTGAATGCCCACCCCGGTGTCTTCTACCGTAATCAGGACGTACTTATCCAAGGCTCTGAGGCGGATAACGACTTTGCCGTTGGCAGGGGTGTGCTGTAGAGCATTGCTGACCAAATTTAGCACCAGGCGGTGGAGCTGCTCTTCGTGACCAATTACCACTAAGGGCGGGGTTGCAGGCTGATCGAGCAGTAGGTCAATGCCCTTGGCGATCGCCAAAGCCGCCATCTCTTCCTCAATGTCGGCCAGGAGATCTTGTAGGCAGCAGGCCACACCCGGCGCTGAGGTTTGAATATCGAGCCGAGACAGCAGTAGCAAATCACTGACCAAGCGAGCCAGCCGGTGATTCTGACGGGCAATCACTTGGAGCGTATCGCGGGCCTCGGCATCGGAGATGTGCGGCAGTCGAATCACTGACTCGGTAGTGGCCTGAACGGCAGAGAGAGGAGTTCTCAGCTCGTGGGCAGCATCGGCTGTAAACTGCTGAATGTTGCGGTAAGACATGCGTACAGGCTCCAGCGCTACCCCCGCCAGCCACCACCCAGCTCCAGCAATCAGCGCCATCGCGATCGGTAGCGCCAGGGCCATATTCCAGCGAATCGTTGCCAGGTAGGTGGCAAAGTCGCTGAGGGAGCGACCCACCACTACCTGGCCCAAGGGTTGTTGATTGTCTAACGCGTACAGGGGCAAACTCACCTGTCGGTAGGGCTGACCTGAGCGATCGCGCCGGGTTTGCCAGATGGATGAGGGGTCAGAGTTGGACAGACCTGGAGGGTAGTTGCCAGCCGTAGTAATGACAGCGCCCTCAATGTCTAGCACCTGAATATAGTAATTGCTGGAATAGAGGTCATCGGGGTGATAGTGGTTGCCACTGTGCTCAAAGGGGGCGAGACAGGGGTCTCCGGTGAGGCAAAGGTTGGGCAGCAGATCAGATGGATCGCTTTTAAGCTGACCGTTGGTCGTGAGCGATTTTTCCAGGGAATCGTGAACGGCTTCGGCTACCGACTTCAGCTCTCGATCGGCTGCCACCCGATGGGCATGGGCAATGGCTTCATACATGCCCACCGCGCTGATCGCCAATACCACGGCCATGACGCCGGTATACCAACCGGTGAGCTGCCAGCGGCTGCGACGAAACAGTCTATTCAGTTTTGAACCGGTATCCCATGCCATAGACGGTTTCGATCATAGCGTCATAGCCATACTGCCCCAGCTTACGACGCAGCAGCCGCACCTGGGCCGCCACCACGTTGCTGATGGGTTCAGAGCCAAATTCCCACAGCTGGTTGAGCACCTGCTCCTGGGTGAGAATTTGGTTGGGGTGCTCCATCAAATATTGCAGGAGCTGAAACTCTTTTTGGGTCAGTTCAACGGTCTGTTCAGCGGCGGTGTCACTGTGCAGCAGGGCTATTCTGCGATCGCAATCGAGCGTCAGTGGCCCAACCTGAATCTGAGCTGGTTTGAAGTCAGCGGGGCGTCGTCTCAAGGCCCGCAGCCGGGCCAGCAGTTCAGCCATGCTGAAGGGTTTGACTAAGTAGTCGTCGGCCCCGGCGTCGAGCCCCGCAATCCGGTCTTCGATGCGATCGTTGGCGGTCAGCATCAGCACCGGCAGAGCATTCTGCCGCGATCGTAGCCAGCGACAGATCTCCAGCCCCGATCGCCCTGGCAGCATCCAGTCCAGCACTCCCAGTCCGTAGGTGACACTGCTGCTCTCCAGATAGACCAGCGCTTCATCCCCAGACTGCACCCAGTCCACCACGTAGGCTTCTTGCGTGAGCGTGCGCTTAATCGCTCGCCCCAGGTCGGGTTCATCTTCCACCAGCAAAATACGCACAGGCAGTTGCTCATAACAGGTCAACGCACCGGATTCTCTGGCCCACGCCCCCGGTATTCATCCACAAACGCGGCCGCAGCCTGAGGAGAGAATTCTGGCATAGCCAGCTTCTTCGTCCAGGCCGTCAGGACAATTTCTCCACCCAGCCCCGCTTTGGGCACTACGACAATTCCCTCCCAGGGGCCAGAAAACTGGTCGGCCCAGCTCTTCAAGGTTGTCATCGCCTCGGCTGTGGGCTGGTCGTAATAAATTACGATATTGCCATGCTCTAGCGCATGCACCAGTTGTTCAGGGCGCTGCGCTTCGGTGTAGACTCCCGGCATTACGGGGTTGGGGTCATGGGGGCCAGAGGTGGGGAAGTCGCTGTCGTAGTTCACAGGCTGGCCGGGGGTGACGTGATTGCGCCCCTGGTCAGGAAAGGTTTGTACCGCCGCCAGGGCAGATTCGCCAAGGGTGGTATTGGGTTCGAAGGCGACTTGCTCAGGCCGATTGCGATACCAGAGCGTGCCAATTACCGCTACCATCAGCACCGCGATGCCAATTGGGCCAAGCACGATAGCGAGAATATTAGAGCTTTGAGCCTTACGGCGTCTAGACTTAGAACGTTCGACCATAGCTAATCAGGAGTGCTCTGCGAAAGGGACACTTTCACCAGATTAAGTGAGAGAGACGGTATAAGACTCGACAACATCACCAGACGCCATACTGGGAGAGCCAATGGGCATGCCGGGAACCGCGATCCTCGCAGTGTCAAGCTTTTGTGTCAGCAACCAATGATTCATCTATACCTCCACAGTCAAATGGGTTTAGCTAGTGAGTCGTAGATCTGCGTTCATCCAGCTCACTAGCTTGACGTACAATCATGAAATAGAAGTGAAATTGAGAGCGAGCCCCATTCTGGCAGGCGGCACCAACGCACCGCCTACTCGATCTCCTGAACCTTTACGATCACCGTGTCATGAGGAGACAGGACGGCTTGCGGCTCAACCTCACGAGCGCCCACCGCTGAGAAAATCAGCGTTGCACCCATGAGCGCCATGATGGCGTTTTCGGTAAAGCTCACCACACCCAATGGCGCTTTAGAATTGCCGCCAACACAGGCACAATTCAATGCCATTTTGTCAACATAGACAGCTTTGAATACTGAGATGGCCCCACTGACTCCAACAACCAGGGAACCAATTCCCGTCGCGAGAGGCGCAACTCCCGAAAGAAACCCTAAGCCAATCGCCAACTCCGCAAAGGGATAGACCTTGCCGTAGGGCTTAAATCGTCGCGTCACCAGGTCATACTTGGCAAAACTTTCAGCAAAGGCGTTGAGATCCATCAGCTTAAGCGAGGCCAGCATGGATAGAGAGATACCCATGAAGCCAGGGAAGCCAAGGGAAGTAGCCAAAGCCATCAGCCCGGCAGTGGAAAACAGAGCGGCGACAGGGGTATACGAGTAGTCAGCCTTTTCAGCGTCTACTTCTAGGTAAGCAGCCAGGTCGGTATAACCGCCAATACGGCGATCGCCAAAAAAGATTTGAGGCGTCGTTGCTACGTTATACTAGGCCTTAAACGCCGCCACGTCTTCTGGAGAGGTTAGCTTGATATCTTCGAAGGCAATCCCTTTCTCGTTGAGCAAATTCACTGCCCGCAGTCCCCAAGGACATTCGTGTTCAGGCATCGACATGCGGTAAAGCTTGACCGGAGCTTGGAGTTCGATTTGTTTTCCGGCTGGGGTCGAAAGAGTAGTGGTCATCGGTTCACCTCGTTTGGCTTAAAAGCATCAAAATGTTGAATGCGTTTATGCTAAAACCTCCAGTTCACTGGAGGGTCAAGGGGTAGGATGCAGAAAGGTGGAGGTGTTTTTAGTCCCTCGACTCTTTAGTAGCTGTAGGGTTTAGGATATGCCAGTGATTGCTTTTGCAAAACCGGCGGGGCTAGCGATTGCTGTGCCGCCCACATCACTCCGGAACTGATGGAGGCCAAGCACCAAGCTACCCAGGCTAAAGGAGCCCGATTTGCCTCGGCTGCTTTCGTAACCGGTGGCTTAGATCCGGTGCAGCAGCGCGCCGACGGGCTAGATTTGGTGCAGGCGGTGGCGACATCTAAGCTGGTCATCGTCGCACAACAAAGCCCCCCTAAGTCTGAAGCCGAGATGGAGATGCTGAGCGCTATGCCTGGAGTGGAGTCTGCCATGGCACCGGGTTCTTTGGGCCTGGGGGAAGAATATTCGGAGGAAGCACTAGCTATTTTGCTGCCGTTTTTAGCCCAGCATTTGGTGGACTAACGAACACGCCTTGACTGAGTATTGAACAACAATTAGCAGGAGTGCTTCCTTTAATTGACGTGCTTTCTCAAGGAAGAATATACCGAGTCAGAATAGACATGACCTCCCCAGGATTAGGGGTTGGTAAGAGTGGACTCCATATTCCTACTTCGGCATAGCCGAGCCCATAGAGATTATGGATGGTGCTAGTAACACCCCTCGGGGAGCCAATCAGCAGATGGCGTAACGGCTCTCGCCCAGACGGGACATCTTCTATCGCAATGGGAAAAAGCGGAGAGCGGGGATCCTGTGGATAGTTTGCCGGAGGTTGGGTCATTGTGATTCACCATGTGAGGAGTACTAAATGGCATTAAGGGTACTGAGCGTTTTACCTCTGCCCAGCGGCTTGAGTTGCTTTAAGACCACGATACTTTTGAAGTTGCCCTGAGGGCAACAAAATAATGCACTGGCGACAACATTCAATCCCGTTTTCGCTTCCGCTTTCGCTCCCAAATCTCCCGGAGGTGGGACGGCTCATTCTCAAACTGGCTCCAGAGAGCATGAACTTCGGACAGCCGTCGCTTATCTGCTTCGGATGGCTCACGGCGATGCTCTCCTTGCGAGAACCAGTGGGCCACAGTGCTCTTAGAGCGCCCACATAATTCCGCTAATTCGTCGTAGGTGACCACCCAGTACTCAAGGAACTCTTCCGGCCCCATTTGTCTCGAAATCCTAGCCTTGTAAGCCTTGAACAGTTCCCAGTGTCGTCTGGTTGGGGTTTGAGCGGCTATCATGGCAAGAACGTGATTATGCACGGGTGACAACTTTTATGTCATGATACGTCAATTTAGAACTGATCCGTTCGTTTGCCTTGAGGGCATTTGGCTATTCCCCATATCTTTGTATAGCTCCTGCCGAATCAGGGCAAACCGCTGCACATCTGCCTGGGTCAGCCAGGCGTCAATTTTGTAGAATGTCTGTCCACCCTGCTGGTGCGATCGCAATGTCAGAATCGTCTCTGGCAGGTGATGAGCATCGCCCCGGAACTCAATATTCAGGTCGTGCCCCCGCTCCACAATTGTGTAGAACTGCTTGCCCTCAAACACCCGCTGCCCCCGAGCTTGGTCGCGGCAAAACCGCTCCAGGAGCAGCACCGCCGTCCCCGCAATCTGCTCCTGGGTTTGGCGGTCAATGGGGATAGGTGTTCTGGGGCGCGGCGGAGTCACGTTAAGTCATTGATGAAAGGGTTGAGCCCCGCCATGATGGCGGCATCATCACCCAAGAACTCCCGCAGGGGCTGATCCACCGGCCCTGAGTTGGGCAGGGTTTTGATGGGTGCTGTTGGGGTGGATGCCGTAGATCCCTTGGCTGATGGTAAGTGGCGTGGGTGTGCATCGCCCCCTATGAGTGTTTCCCTGGGCGGCATTATCGGAGCATCAAGACCCTTCAGCTCTGGCAGAAACCGCTCTTTGATCTCTAGAATCTGGGACGTCAACTGCTGAATTGATCGTAGAGCCTGCCGCTGGATTTCATCCTGGGAAGCCTGAACCGCTGCCATGGCAAACGGCCCATAGCAGCCATTGAGCGCCGATCGCATCCGGGCATGGAGGTCATGGCGCGATCGCCCACGGCAATAACCGATCACCGCCACATCCAACTCATCTCGGCTGGAGTACTGAATCCGGGCCTTTGTTTCTGACGTTTGGGTCATTCCTCTGATTCCTTGTCTTGGGTGTGCTTGAGATGGCCGCGATGCTAGCGAGTTTGGGTTGGCTTGGCGCTGTACATAAACGTCTTGAACAACCCATAGACATCGGCCCAGCGGACGCTGGTGATCAAGTCGGGTTCAGCCGTGCCATCCTGGCCCCGCAGTACATCGGTCATCTCCTGTCGCAGGGCCTCGGCCCAGGTAATCTGCTGGACAAGCCCGCGCTGGTCAAAAAACTGCTCCAGTTCTGGCCGAATGAAATAGGCAGCACCCCCGCCGACAATTACCTCTACTTCAGCCGAGGGCAGCCACTCCACCAGAAACTGGTTCACCCGATCCAGATAAAACTCACGGGCATAGCTACAGGCTCTGGTCAGATCGAGAGCTTCCTTACGGCCTGGGACATGGAAAGTGGGGTGGCCCTGCAAAACCGCTTCTAGTAGAGCTGGGTTATCGGGAGCGACCCCCGGCAGCTCGGTGGCACACTGCTTCAGGTATTCCACAAACCCTGGCCCTTGGGAAGTGCTGTTGGTTTCCTGGGGCGTGCTGCCCTTCTCGAACGTGAGGATAGAGAGATTGCGGTGGCCAAACATGAGGACAACGACAGTGGAGTCGCGAATGCCCACCCCAGCTCTGGCCAGCTGTAACCCCTTGGCCAGGTAAAGCCCGCCCCCCTCTGGTTGCATCTCAATGCGCTCTAGCTGTCCAAACAAAGTCCGACCCCGAAAACTGAAGTCTGAGATCACTCCCACAATCTGAGCCTTCAACTCCTTGCGGTCTTGCCAATATTCTTCCAGCGGCAGCAGCAGACCAAGTTGAGCGGTGAACTCACAGCCCGAGCTGTCGGAGTCCTGAGCTGTCAGAGTCTTTTCTGCGATCACCCCCAAGGTAGCCAAGATTTTGTAGACGGCGCGATCGCGCTTGGGCAGAGCCAGGCCTGAGTCACCTTTTTGGGCGATCGCCAAAGCCCCAATCGCATAGGCACTATTGCCCACCATCACATAGGCACTGTCCTCCGGTTCCTGGCTGGTCAGCCCGCCCAGCATCAGCCGGTCAAGCCGAGCGGGGTTCAATCGAGCCACTTGCGGATCGAGGTGCAGCAGGTAGGGCTGGCTTTGCCAGTAGAGGCACTTGGTGGCGGAGCTGCCCATGTCGATGTAGGTCTGGATGATTTGGGTCATAGTTTGAATGCCAATGACAGCGTTTCATCAACATCTTGAAGATGCAAGAATGCCTTCAAGCTGGTTGATCGATATTTGTATTCTGAGCTGTCGTTTTTATTCACGACTTAATAACGACTGAATTGTCATCTTCAGCAAAATCCATCATCGTTTTGATGACTGGTGAATTTCATTCACGACTTATTCACGACTTGATAACGACTTGTCTATCCAGAATCCAAGACAAGCCTGGAATCACCCAATCATTCACGACTTGATAACGACTTAATAACGACTGGCTGGTTGAGGCCTTTCTATGGGAGACGAAAATCAATCATTTAAGTGATGAATAAAAACAAACTTTGCAGCTCGCCAGGCTGAACAGAACTGACATTTTCTGTGGGCTAAAACAGAGAGTATTGCCCCTTGTATTCTCCCCAGGGAATGCCTCGGCAAAAGCATGAGGGGCTGCCCTGGGGGCTACGCCACTCCACTGCGTTTCGTAGCTCCGCGTTTCACACACCACGCCCAGCCCTGGGCCAGGGGGTTGCTGAAACCCAGCATTATCAGGGGCTCCAGGCATAGGAGCCAATGGCCGGTCGTTTTCGACTCACTGACGAATTCACGGAAAAGCTCATGGGTAAAGGATTTAGCGTCTCGCTGCCCCTCGAAGAAGCGGCGATTGTCGAAAAAGAGGCCAATCGGCTGGGGCTACCTGCCGCCAGCATCATTCGCCTGATGATGCGCGATGGTCAGCAGCGCCGCGAACTGGAACGGCAGGTGGATGACCTGAAGACTCGGATAGAGCTGCTGCAAGTGCAGTTCCAGGGGCTCCAGATTTTGCTAGAGACCATTGCCTTAGAGCAGGCCAATGCTCGGGGGCCGCAGGCAGTGGAAAATCGCAAGGCGCTGATTCAGGAAATCCGCAAGCGTCAGGGCTTGGTGGAAGGATAGGAGGTCAGTCATGCTCAGCCTGACGGTAATCAGCGCCAACCAGGGCGAAACTTACTACACCGCCGAGAACTACTACACCAGCGAAGAGAACCAGGCCCACTCTGGTTGGTGGGGCCAGGGGGCGAAAAGCCTGGGGCTAGCGGGCCAGGTGCAGGGAGGCGACTTCAAAAACCTGCTTCATGGTTCTCATCCCCAAGGGCACCAAACCCTATCGGGTCGAAAGATTGACCCAGAGCGTCATCGAGCCGGGCTAGATTTGACCTTTAGTGCGCCGAAGAGCATCAGCTTGGCGGCTCTGGTTGGGGGAAATGAGGCGATCGAGCAGGCCCATCGCACAGCGGTGGTGCGCACCCTGGCCATCATCGAAGAGCGCTATGCCCAAACGCGGGTGCGGACGCCGGAGGGGCGGCAGGCAGTTGGCACCGGCAACCTGATCGTCGCCCAGTTCCACCACGACACCTCCCGCGAGAAGGATCCGCAGCTGCACACGCATTGCGTGGTGATCAATGCCACGCAGTTGAACAATGGCCGTTGGCAGGCGCTCCACAATGACATCCTCTTCAAGCAGCAGAAGCTGTTGGGGATGATTTACCAAAACGAGCTGGCGGTGGAAGTGCAGCGCCTGGGCTATGGCATTGAGCCCAGGGCAAATGGACAGTTTGAACTCCGGGGGTATCAAGCCGAAGACCTCCAGGCATTCTCCAAACGGCGGGAGCAGATTCTGGCGGCGGTGGAGGAGAATGCGACGGCCCAGGCGCGGGAGCTGGCAACCCTGATGACCCGTGCGCCCAAGGGGAAGGAAATTCCCAGAGAAGAGCTGCGCACCTACTGGCAGCAGCAGGCCCAGGCGCTGAAGCTGGAGCACCCCCAAACCCAACCAATAGATTGGCAAAGCCAGCCAAAGCGAGCCACCCAAGCCGGGCTCACCCACTGCGCCGAGCGGGAGGCGGTGTTCCATCGCGAGCAGGTAGAGCGGTTTGCCCTGGAAAACCATCTGGGGCAGCAGTGTTTTGATGACGTGCAACAGACCTTGGATACCGATCCGGAGGTAATTCACACCCATGATCAGCGGCTGACCACTCAGACGGCGGTGCTGCGGGAGCTAGACACCATTCGCACGGTATTGGATGGCCGAGGAGATGTGGGGGCGATCGCCTCACCAAACTTAGTGGAAGCACATCTGCGCGATCAGGGTCTGACCGAGGGGCAGGTGCAGGGGGTGATGTTGGCGACCACCACCCGTGATCGCGTCACCGCCTGGCAAGGGGTGGCCGGGGCGGGGAAGAGCTACGCCCTAAATCAGTTTCGCCAGATTGCGGAGTCCCAGGGCTACACTGTCCGGGGCTTTGCCCCCAGTGCGGAAGCAGCGAAGTCGTTGGGCGACTCGGCCCAAATTCAGCCGGTGGAAACAGTCGCGGCGTTGCTGTGTGCTCAACCAGTGGAACCCAACCCGGCTCAGCCTGAGATTTGGGTCGTGGACGAGGCCGGGCTCTTGAGTGCGAAGGATGCTTTGGCCCTTGTGACCAAAGCCCAGGTGCAGCAGGCGCGAGTGGTTTTGGTGGGAGATACCCGGCAACTGTCGGCAGTGGAGGCGGGGAACCCGTTCAAGAGTTTGCAGCAGGCGGGGATGGCAACGGCCTACCTTACCCAATCACTTCGGCAGAAGAATCAGCAGATTAAGGTGGGTGTTGACTTGATTGCCGCTGGGGAGATTGCGGCGGGGGTGCAGCATCTGAAGCCCTACATTCAGCAAGTGAGTAGTCAGGAGGCGAGGGCGGCGGCGATCGCCCGTGACTATCTGGCATTGGCTCCAGATGAGAGAAAGAAGACCCTGCTGCTGGCGGGCACCAACCAAGAGCGGCTCATGATCACCCATCTAGTGCGGGAGGGACTGAAGGTAGAAGGAACTCTGGGCCAGAGCCTGACGGTGAAGCGGCTGAAGGCGAGGGATTTGACGGAGACCCAGGCGAGTTATGCCCACCATTTTCAGCCGGGGAATGTGCTGATTCCCCAGGCCAGCTACAAGCGACTGGGGTTGGAGAAGGGGCAGCGCTACGAGGTGCTGGCGACGGATAGTCACAGTAATGGGCTGATGCTGCGGGGGCAATCGGGGGCGGCGTTGCAGGTGGATCCAGCTCAGATTCAGCGGAAGTCGGTTTATGAGGTGGAGGAGATGGAGATTGCGGTAGGGGATCGCCTGCGGTGGACGCGCAATGACCATGCCCTGGGGCGGCGCAATGGCCAGGAGTTTGAGGTGGTGGGCATGGAGGATGGACAGGTAATAATTCGTTGGGGGCGGAGAGAGGCAGGGTGCTTCGAGAGTTCGGAGCTGGCGCATCTGGATTACGCGCTGGTCAGCACCACCTATTCGGCTCAGGGCAAGTCGGCGGAGCGGGTGATTGGGGCGCTGGATCGCCATGTGGCGCGGGAGAGCTTTTATGTGGCGGTGAGCCGGGTAAAGCAGGATTTACGACTGTATGCCTCAGAAGATTTGGATCGGCTGATTGAGCGGGTGGAGCGATCTAGGGCGAAGGAAAACCCTGGAGATGTTACGGGTATCAGTAGTGGACGCTCTCAGCCCGCTGATTTGCCGCTACCGACCAATTTGGACAATTTAGTTGCTATGGCCAGTCAACAGGCAAACCTGTCTCACACAATGCATGACAGCCGTTCCAACAGACAAAATAGAGGCTTTGAACGATAGGGAATTGGCCGAAGCTATCGATCAGCCTCAAAAATCTGGCTTGCTTTTAGAGTTAGATCTGGAAACTCGACTGAGGCAATAGCCCTCTGCAACCCAAACACTCCAACCTCTTGATAGGTCTCACCGGCTAGCGACAGCACCATGACGGTTTGGGCTGCGGGGTCAACTAGCCAGTACTCCGGCACTCCAAGTGCTGCGTACTGACCCCGTTTGGAGACATAATCGCGGTCTCGATTGGTTTTGCCAGGACTGACAATCTCAACCACCAAGCGAGGCGGCGGCATGTTGCGGGTGAGCGTTAACCGCCTCTGGGTTAGTTCCAGATGCTCGGGACGGAGAACCACCAGGTCGGGGTAGCGGTTGGCCGCATCGCTCGGTTGCAAGACCGGCACTTGCAGTTCTAACGCATGGATTTTGATTAATCGAAGGGGAGCGACGTTGGCCGCGACCAGCAGAAATTGCAGGTAGTTAGCCAGCCAATTATTCGGTTCTGACTCGGGTGGCAATTCGACTAACTCCCCACGCACTAATTCAAAACGCCCCTCTAGCGGCGTCTCATCACTGTAGGCAAGATACTCTTCAAAGGAAGCGAGCTTTACCTTAGCCTGGGTCATAGCCTTTATCCCCGGAGACGTTGCTCTCATCCTAACGCGCTGCATGACTTTACCTAATCCCTGGCCTGCCCAGGCTACCCCCCGCATAAAAGCTTTTAGTTAACCTGACCCAAACAACCAAATCTTCAGAGATCCAGGTCAACCTACGGCAGACGTTCATGGCTTGCTTAACCAATCAATAATGCAGACTCAGCGCTCCTGACCTTGGCGAGAAATCACTGGAGCCGTTGCATAATGGCGATGGCGTTGCTGAAGCCTCAACATCTCAGCCTGAAACCGCTTCAGATCAACTACAGTCAAGTTTTCCAAGGTGACAGTATCACCCTTAGCCTGCAAAATAGCGCCCCGGCCACGTGCCTCTATAGTCAGCTGCGGCCCCTCAGCGGCGATTTGATAAATTTGCCCCTGTACCCAAAATTTGGGATCTACTGCTGAGCCCTTACCAGTCACCTTCCCTTGTCCTAGCTGGTGGGCATGGACCAGAATTTCTCGGGCCTGGCGCACGAATGTTTGAATCTGATCTGCTGAGATTTCGGACTGATGGGCTGCTGAAGCCTTGATGACAGCGTTTTGCCTCTTTTGAGGTTTGCCCACGGTCAGAACGCGATGGTTCCTTTTGGCTGTAACCTTGATAGCCTGCTTGGTAGCGTCAGGACATAGCTCTTCATAGACTCCTCGGTCTAACTTCCACACCCGCTTCCAAGCACTGGTCTCGCCCCCCGCAAAAACCGCCGCTGGGGCGCAACTGCCTGGGTCAGAAATGCTCCCAATAATTCGCTCCACCCGCTCAGCGTCAATCCCTAGCGCAGCTCCTGCCGCTCGCGCCAGCTCTTCCGCATTGCCGCTAATCGGTATCCGATTCTGGGCAGCCCAGTTCTCCCACCCATAGAACTCACGCAGGGCATAGGTTAGCGAATGCGATCGCGATTCCAACGGACTATCTCCATGCAGCACCGCCTGGGCCTTCGCCGTGGCCAGATCCCCCAGCCGCAGGACTCCTGCTTGAGCAGGCTGTGGCTGAATTAGTGGTCGAGACTGGCGGGATGGCCTCTGCTCTCTTCGACCACTCACCGGGTACAGCCCGATCGCATCCAACTGCTCCACCCAAACCGGCGGTACCCGCTGCACATTGACATAGGCCTTGCCACTGGGGCCAACCGTCGGCGAAAGCACCGTGAAGCGCCCCTGTCCCAGCGCCTCCCCCATGTGGTGACCACCCACCCCATACAGGGAAAAGTTGGTGAATGTCTTTTCGTGGACTCGCACTGCCAGCCGCCAGCCACCGCTATGGGTACGTTCAGTAAAGGTCTGCTGTAAGAGCGGGTATTGGCTCAGCCAATCGGCGATCCGCTGATCGCAGGCCTGCTGCGACTCAAACTGCTTCACATCCACATCAATCCAAACGATGTTGTGCCAACCACCTAGGGTGCCAATGCCGTTGTCAGGGTTAGCGAACCAGGTCTGAAGCTCAGCCTGAGTCGGCAGCCGATTTTGATACTGGGTATGCCGGATCAGATGGGGAATTCCATGACTATCCACATAGCTGGGGTTCTTGCCGGTGAAGGCGGGCACCAGAGCCTCGTCTTTATCGCGCTTAAGGCTGCCATCGCGATCGCGGGCCGGGTAGCGCGTCGGATCTTGGGCTGGAGCCACGGGCAGCGGCGGCAGCCCCTGCGATCTCAGCCAATCAAATGTGGCGCAAAGGGCGGGGTTCATCGGCTTGACCCTCTGGGGTTTGAAAGATCCATTCCATGGGGTGGACAGTGCCCGTGACCAGTTCCAGGCGGTTGACCGTGAGTTTCTGGTTCACCAGGGCATAGACCAACACCCCATCCCAAAACATCTCCAGGTGATCGGGTTCGCGCTCCGCCGTCCACTCCACATCGAGCTGCATTTCGTTGCCCTCCACATGCACGGCCTTTTGCCCATCACACAAAATTACGATGGACTGGGGGCGGTAGTCGGCGGGTAAGGGGGCCAGGGTCATCATCGTTCAAGTCCTGCTGAGGTCGGGGTGGGCACACGGTCTGATTCTAGGCGCTGCACAAATCGCTGAAATCGCTGACAGTCTTCAGCCGTCACCACCGTGCGCTGAATTTTTCCCTGGGCCATTTCCAAAATGGTCTGGGGGTGAGGTGTCACCCTGCGGACGGTCAGCCGGTCGGCGGTCTGCTTCAATTCATAAACCTTGCCGCGAAATTGAGTATGGGAGCCTCGGGTCTGCCCGATCGCCGACAAGATTTTTTGAGAAGCCTGGGCCACATATTCTCCCCGCTGCTGCAACGCCTGATATTGAGCCAGATCTTGAGCCATCGCCTGCTGTAGATTTGGCGCGAGGCCAAAACCGTTGCCGTTGGCTTGTTTGGCTGAGAGGCCTAACTGCTTGATCTGCTCTAGATGCAGCGGGTCATGGCCTAAATCGCGGGCCGCGCGGTACCAGTCCCGCAAAGTCTCTAAGGCTTGTCCTGGCAAGGGTTCTGGTGCCTCGGGCGCTGCATCGTTGACCTGTTGCCCCTGGTCAGCTGCTGCTGGAACCGTGGGGCTAGACAACGGGGGTATCGGCGGATCTACGGCCACCTCTGACAATGGCGCAGTTGATTGAGGGTCTTCCACTGGGTCAGTCCAAGCTGGATCAGCAGCATGGCTCTCCCAATGGCCATTTTGGTGTGCCCCCTTGAACGAGGCCAGGTCAAATAGGCTTTGTACCTGGAATTCAGGTTCTTCAACCGCTGCTGCTGAAGCCTGGGGCAGAGGAATGAGTTTAACAGGAATTGGGGCAGGTTCTTCTAGGGTTGGTTCGGTCGGCTGGTGGGGGTGAAGTGCGATCGCCCCCTCCCCATCCGCAATCACCACCTCCCCCTGCTGGGTCAGCCTATCCAAGTACTTGTGTAAACTCCCTACCGGGAACCCCGCCACCGGCACCCGCCCCAACTCCTTCACCCCCGACTCCATGCTGGTGCCAATCATCTCCAGATGCTCAATCAAGGGCCGCGCACCCTCAAAAAACGCCTCATAGAACCGCTGATCTGGCGACTGCACCAGTACGATCGCATCGGGATACTGGTCTTTCACTTCCAGATACTGCCGCATGTCACTCGGCATCTGCGATCGCTCATCTCCCGGTTCCTGCTCCACTTCGGGTGTTTCCTGAGCCTGGATTTGAGACTTCGTAGCCTCCGCAAACCCCTGCTGGACAATGTTCTTAGAGAAAATTTGGGCAAAGGCGCGATCGGGTAGCCGCGACTCCCCGCCCCGCAAACTCTGCACCGCCGTCTCCTTGAACTCAATGTGCCCCTCGCCCCGCACCCGAAACACCATCTCCGAATCGATGAACATATCGCCGTTCTGAGTCAGGTAATGGGTCAGATACAGCTCATCCCCCTGCCGCTCTACCACCAGCGGAATGAAGGGTTCATTCTCGATTCGCAGGTGAAATTCCTGGGAGGTCATCACGTCTTGATCAATCCCGGCATTTCTCAAAAACCGCAGAATCCGCTTCTCCAGTTGGCCCATCGGGGGCTGATTGGGGACAACTGGGGTCACTGGAGCTTCAGCCACAGGTCTTTCTACGGCTGATTCTGTACTGGGTTGATTTTCGATCGCAGGTGCCACTGCCTGAGAAACAACCGAGGGCTTCACCTCCTGGATCTCCACCTTTTCCAGCGTCGGCAGCGCCACCCCCATCAACTGCCGCGCCACCTCCTTAAACTCAAACGCCGCCAGGGTGTAGTTCCGCTGGTGCATCACTACCCCCAGCACCCGCTCCAACCGCTCTGGGGGAATGACCACCTCCATGCGATCGGCCACCGAATAAAAATCTGATCCTGCCGCCGTAATCAAGTCTTCATCCAGGTAGTACCGCCCCCCAGACTCCTTCGACTTGGGCGCTTGCAGAATGAACCCGTCCCCCGCCTGCTGGGGCTTCAACAACAGCAACTCATCAAGGGTCTTCACCGCCCCCTGCCGGTTGGTCAGATCGGTCAAGAACCGAAACACCTGCTGCGGCTCCTTAAAGGCCACCTGCTCCTTGGTCAGCTCCGACTCAATATCGAAACCCTTGGGCATGATCAGCCCCTGGCACACCTCACCCCGGTAGTCGGTGTAGTTCACCAGCTTGCCGTTGGAGTATTTCTCAAACGCCTTGATCAGGTTGCCGGTAAAGATCTGCCGGTTAATTCGCCCCGCTTCCTGTTGTATGTCGAACAGCGAGTACACGCTGTTGCCAAACCAGTCCTCCGTTTGCACCGTGGCATCGAGTGATCCGCTCCGCCCTGTATTGAACTTGGACAATGGCACCGTAATCTGTCGAGCCGAATCCGCGACCAAGATCCGAAGCTTCCAACGATTCGGTGCGGCTGGGCTCCCCGAGCGCTTCTTGGCATCGGCCCCCGCCACCACCCCGTAGAGAATGGTCTTGCTGGCAGGCGTCACCAACCGCAGCGGTGTGCCCGGCACGAAAGTTTCTAGCACGCTAGAGACATGCGTGAGCTGCTGCTCAATGCGGTCGTTCAGCTTTTCAATGGCTTTACTGTCTTGCTTTTGGGCGATCGCTGCCTGCCGGTAGCGATTGGTCTCCGCTTCCAACTGGGTAATTGTCGCCGCCACCCGCTGCCTGGCCTGCGCGGCTACAGCATCCGGGTCATGGGCATCCACCGCAGACACTTCTGCCAACCCCACCGACTCCCGCACTGCATTGATCGCCTGAAGCTGGGTCAGCGGCTTGCTCTCACTCTTCGCCTCCACCAACTCTAGGTACACTGGCCCCGTGAACTCGCTCGCGGTCTCGCTGTCATCCGCCATCACCTCCATCCGCGCCAGCGGTCGAGCGTCCAAATCCAGCTGATCCGCCTCCAGAATGTTCTCCCCCATCGCCCGTGCCTGATCCACCAGGTCGCGGTACTCCGACTCAATCAGGCTGTAGACCGCCTCTTGTTCAGCAATGGGCAGTAGTGGAATCCTCCCCGTTACCCTCTTGATTAGGGCGATATCGGAGGCATCGTTTTCGGCTTTGGCGGCAGGAAAATCTAGCTTGGCATTTAGTTCCGGGTCGTCCGCCAGCAGCTCCGTCACTACCTGCTCGCCGTAGGGGTTCATGAAATCTACTACGGTGTTGAGCGAGATATCGGTTTCCCGTGCTGCCGTGGTGTTGGCATTGAGACTCGCCATCTTGCGACACAGGATCGCCCCCGGTCGCTTTTCAGCCGGGAGATCCCCCATCAGCAGCGTGTAATTGGGTAACGCCACCTGCCCGGTGCGATGCACCCGGCCCAGCATCTGCATGAACACGTTAATGTCTCGTTCGGCCTGGGCCACAATCATGTGTCGAGGCCGCTGGTCGGCAAACTTCTCCGAGGCGTGGAGCGAAATACCAGTCGAGCCCGAGCAGTTGAGCAGAATGACATCGGCATCTCCGGCATTAAACCGGGCCACGGCATCGATCCTGCCCTTAGCGGTGGTTTCCTCCCCCAGTCGCACTTTGTAGGCCATAGTGCCATCGGCCCCATACTCGATGCCCGCCGTCCGCCCGGTGACTTCGGTAACCCGGTAGCCAGAGCGCTCCAACTGCTGCTCGATGTAGTCAATCGGGCTGATGGGAATGCCGCTGAAGTCACTTTCGCGAATGCAATCCAACGCTTCCTCGTAGGCCAGAACGGCATCGCCGCCTAGCTGCTCATCGCTGAGGCGTAGCCGGGTGGAGTGGCCCCGGTAGTCTGTCACCACCACGTCCCTGGATCGCTCCAGATACCGTTCCAGCAGATCCCCAAAGGAAAGGCTCATGGCGTCCCCAGGGTTCAAATTTTGGGACTCTGCATAGGCCTCGATGAAGCTGCCCATAGTGTTGGCCACCGTAATCACGGGTTTTTCGCCCCTCTGGAGAGCTGAGATCGCCTCATCTACTGTCGCATCCGCCTTTTGGGCCAGCAGCCCCTGCTCAATGCAGTTGTGCATCAGCGACGTGAAGTTGGTACTCCGGGCTCCCACCTCGCCAATCGCTCCATCCTGCCTCAGGGCCTTCGCTTCCGCCTTGGCCTCATTACTGATCGCCTTCACTGCCTTCTGTTTAGCCCGGTCAAAATCCTTGATCGCCCGCATCGCCGCCGAGAAGTCATCGGCTACTTCCCGATCCACCGGCACGGTCTTGGCCTGAAACGAAATCCCCTCATAGGAGCGCTCCCGCCTGAGCATTTGCCCCGAGGCGACAAACTTGCTGGCGACAATCTGCTGGAGTGGCACTCCTCCACGGGTCAAGATATTCTCTAGCGCCGTCATACTGCTGACGCCCAACCGCAGGTCGGTGCGCCGGGCATACAAGTCCATCACATCGGCCCGCTTGGCGTAGGTCGCTGACGAGTAAAACACCCCTGATGACAGGTCGATCAACTCCCGCACAAAGTCAGCCCGATCCGGTGGTCCCGCCTCTTTCCATCCCCCTTTGCTCCCCCCCGCCTGGTGGGCTTCATCCAGAATCAAGATCGCATTAGGAGCCATACGTCTGAGGAACGTGCGCCGCAGCGGTTCCTTCTTTCCTACGGTCTGGAGTTGGCTATAGGTGGTGAACACCGCGCTGTAGCGGCCCAGGTTGCCTCGCTGGATCATGGATTGCATTTCTGCCTGCTGCTTCGCCGCTCCAGCCGTTTTCAGCGCCGCGCCATTGGCTAAGGGAATTTCGGTGCCGCTATCGGTGATGAAGGGCGAAAACCGCCGCATCCCTATATCCCCCACATCCCGCATCATGTCAGCGTAGAGCGGTTTGTCCTTGGTGATGAACAAGGCAATCTTCCCCTGCTGCTGGGCGTAGCGCATGATGCTGGCACAGATGCGCCCCTTGCCAATGCCCGTCTGATCGCCCGTGATAAACCCGGCCCCCCGCTCGATATTGCTGATCGCTAGGGCTGAAGCATCGACCTGCTCAGCACTGAAGTAGCCGTGGAGTTCGGCCACGGAGCCATAGCCCAGTCGGGTAGCCAGGTACTTGTCAATATCGCCCTGCTGCTGCTCAAAGCGCTCCAGCGCCTGCTGCGCTGCACTAGCCATATTGAAGGGAATCAGGGTCTGAGTCGAAAAGCCCTTGCTCTTGGGCACATAGGCTACCTGCCGGGGCTGGACATCATAGGTGTCTGCCGACGGAGCCACAGCCTCGCCGGTTGAAACAGGAGTATTCATAATGAGTTCTGGGTGAAGGGCTACAGACTCAGTTCGTTCAGCCACGCCTCTAGCGTGGTCTCGTCGTGCAGGTTCAGCCAGTCCAGATAGTCCGGATAGCTGGGGGTTACGGGCGTTACCGGAAAGATCCCCCCGTAATAGCCGAGGCGTTCCTGAAACCGCCAGTTGCTCCGAATCAAGGTCTCCGCCCACTGCTGCCGCCAATACTCCAGGGCGAAGTCCGGCTCGTTGTCCGGCTCCAGTATTGGAATCTCCTGAGCCCAGTCCAATTCGCTGAGGGTAGTGGCCAGCCGTTGTTGCGTCTCGATCTGGGAGGTTTCTGAGACGGAGGCCTGAATCATTCTGTCCAACCGAGTTTGCATCAGCTGTAGGTAAGTCGATTTGCTCAGCTGCTCTAGCGCTGGTGGCACCTTGACGATGAATAGCGTTCCCAGGCCCTCCAGCGTCCAGAGGTTGGGAAAGCTGGGATACTGGCGGGTCATGAACGGGTACGTCCGGGGAGATACGGGCGTGGCGGATAGGTTCATTAGGAATCAACTCCTTAAGTTCAGCAAACGACTTGTAGATAACCGGCACATCAGCAGCCGGTAACGGGCGTTCAGACTGCCCTCGGCCTTTGATCACAATCAAATCAATGGGAAACCCAGCACCCTGCTTGCGGTACAGATCACCCCAGATGGAAATGTGTTGGGTAACGGCGTACTGCTGGTACAGGGCATAAAAGAAGCCTCGACTTTCCAGGGTGTTGTAGCGCTCAGACCGCAGCTCTTCGTCTACGCCCAGCTTGCCACCTAGTATCAAAACGGCGCGACCATCGTCCTTCATCGCTCCTAGAGCTTGGAACGAGATCGCCTGATCAATCTGGGTTGTCCCCCGCAGATTGCCCGGCAACCTGAACCGTTTACGCTGCCCCTGCGCGGCTCGCACCGCGCCAAAGGGAGGATTGGCGATCACCACGTCATGTAGGCGTTCCGGCTGGTACTCCGCCGCATCCCACTCCGTGACGCGGTACCCCTGAGCCCGCAGGTCAGCGGCGCGATCTGGATTGAGTTCATTGACGGTGACCTGGGTAGGGTCAGTTCCCACCAGCAATGCGCCATGTCCGGCAGAGGGTTCGTAGACGGTGGTGTCTGGGATAATGCCCGCCAGGGTAGAGGCCAAAAACGCGATGGGAATCGGCGTGCTGTAGGCCTGCTGCAACACGCTGGTGGAGGAACGAACATTGAGGGCTGGCTGACGGTTGTGCAACTCGACCAGCCGCTCGTAGGCGTCGCGAGGAGTGGCCGAGGCCTGAAGAATCCCCTGGGCTGCTCGCACCACCGCCCCCTCCACCGCTTCATCCACCTGCTTTACCAGTGCTGTGCCGGGGTTGACCGGTGTGCCCAACACCAACGCCGCCTGTTGCCGGGCGGCGGTAATCGTCGTAAACCCTTCACCCCCCAGAAAGTGGGCAGTGAAGTGGTTCACCAATTGCTGTTGGGCATCCTTTGCCATTCCTACTCACCCATGGCCATGCCGACGGCGCGGCTGCGTTGTCGGCTGTTCAGGGGCGTCACTGTCGCCGGTTGGTGCCGCTGCAAATCCTGGCTGAGTTCCCGGTCGATAAAGCGGAAGTAAGCTACATCCTTAGATGTCAAAGCAGACCTGATTTTGCCGTTGTCGATGCTGAGAATCTGACCCCGCTCCCCCGCTTGAATTTTCAGGCTATTGGGCGTCTCCTCAATACGGTACTGGCTGCCCCCTTGAAACACTCGCTTGCCCTGCACGTTGGGGCGGCTGCCCGTGACATCGAGCAGCTTGCGGGCAGTTTTCGCCAGAGCCAGGGCCGTGAGATCGCGGGTAATGCCCATATCCCCGGCTGGTGCAAGGTTGCCCAGCTGCCGTACCCGCATGGGAGGCTCTGGGGACAGACCATCAATACCCTGGATCTGGATTTGCTGGCGGGCTTTCATGAAGTCGGCCTCTTGGGAGGCCACCATATCGTTTTTGAGGATGTCTAGCCCCCAGCGAGTTTTGCGAGCCGTCATCAACTCGATGCCTTCGCGGTCTGAGACGGTGACCATGCGGCCCTTAGAGCTGATCACGTAGTTCTCCGCCACATAGAAGCCTCGACCAGGGCTGTAGGCAGTGCCGTACTTTTGGAGCAAATCCACCGCTGTGGAGGCGACCTGCCGACTGCGGATATTTGCCGCCAGGGCCACCACTCGTTCAGTCAACTGCTGAGACGAGCGCTGCATTACCCGAGTGGTTTGCTGCATCCATTTCTGGGTGGCTTTTTCCACCACCTGCTGGTTCTGGCGCTCCATCACGTTGAGGATGGAGACTACCCTGGGTGAGGCCATAGCCAGGGGCTGAGCCGCCACTTGGGTGGGTGCAGGCTGGCTAGCGGGTGGTAAATTTTGTGGTTCTACCGAGGACGGGGCAGGCTCGACCTTCTGGAGTAGGGACACCTTGGGTTCCGCTACCGCTTTGATCTGAGACACGGGCATGGAAACAGGAGACACAGCAGCTCCGACTCCAGGTGGAGCTGCTGCTATTGGATCTTCATGGGAGGATTCTGCCTGAGGCACTTCCGCCTGACCAACTGGCTCTGGCTCTAGCCGGTTGGTTTCAACCGCCCCCCTGCTCATCCGATAAACCAGCTCATCTCCAGCCTTGATATTGATTGTCCCTTTGGCTCCGGTAGTTGCTTCAGCCCCCGCCTGCGGAGGCGCATCTACTGCGGCCTGGAGCAGCTTTAGCGTATTGGCGTTGAGCTTGTTGACAGGGTCTTTATCGGCATAGCCCTCGCGGTAGACAATCTCGCGGCCCATCTTGATCTCGATGGGCTCGAAGACGGCTTGGGGTAGATCCACAGCATCATCGAGTTGAGCATCCGATGCATTACTCTCAGAGTCTTGTTCCTTTTGCCGAGCCGCCTGGAGCCGCTCGCGCAACATCTGAATAAAGGCTTGTACAGCCTCGGCGGTCGATTGAGCCGTGGCCGCTGCCATTTCGCTAGAGGCCAGGGTAGTGTGAGCATAATCCTGCTCGATTTGTTTCGCTTCTCCGGGGTTTACTACGGCTTGCATGGTTCCTCCTTTAAGGGGTCTAGTCCTTCTAACTCCATCAGGGGCATGATTGTGATGCGGTTAATCACCTCCAGCCCTTGAACCGAAAAGTAGGCGGTGTCGCCATCGATCACCCACTCCACCAGCGTCGGCGTGTAGTCGATATCCACATCGGCGCACTGGGCTTGAATCCGACCATCCCGCCAGTGCAAAACCGTCACATCGTCGTACAGCACTTCAATCTCGCGGGGCACGTAGTCAGCGCCTAACGGTGGCTGTTCCAGGACGGGAAGGAGGTCAGCGGCAATATCGGGATGGGCCAGTAGAGCGTTGACGGTGGCCTCGGGCAGCTTTGCCCGTAGGGTCTGCGCCAGCACTAGATCGGGGGATTGAATCGCTATTGTCATCAGGGGTCTCCTAGAGCAAACTGCTGTACTTGTCGATCAATCCAGCGGGGTCGGGGTAGGCCGAGTTGACCGGGGCCTGGGGCTCAGGCAGCATGGCTTCCACCATCTGTCGTCGCTTTTCTAAGTCGGCGGCAGTAGGCATCTGTTGGGGGCTGCGGCGCACCAGTCGAGCGTGAATTTTGGCCCACAGGGCTTCGCTGCCCTCGCTGGCTTTCACATCGGCTTTGGGAATTTTGATCGCCTGCTGGATGGGAATCGCGGCTTCTCCTCGGGAAGTAAAGCCGGGGTTGATCAAGATGCATTTGCCCGGCGGCAGGCGGAGAAACTGGCTGGGTTCAAACAGCTTGCGGGTGCGCTCCTGGTCAGAAATGGTGGTGCTGGACTTACCGCCGCCACGATTCCGCGACTTTTGCTTGTGCTGGATTTCTTCATCCCCCAGAAAGTCTGAGAACATGCGGGCCGCTTCGTATTCTTGGGGATTAAAAACCGCCTTGGTGGCGCAGGCCCCCAGGATGGCGCGGGCCAGTTCGCGACCGTAGGTTTTCTCTAGCTGCACCAGGTTTTGAAAGCCAAGAATGACGGCCAGCCCGTCTTCCCGGTTTTCGTTGAGCCACTGCACTAGAGTGGGCAGGTAGAGGGTGGGCAACTCGTCAATGGCGACAATCAGCGGATCTTGCCGACGCTGGGCCACATTGCGAGTGACTAGCATGTGCAGCACCGTGGCTACCAATGGCCCCACCACGTCCCGCCGCTCCCGATCCATCCCCAGAATCAGCAACTGCTTGCCGGTTAAGTCGAGAGGTATGGAGGTTTGACCACAGAAGGCCCCCAGCACCCCTTCTTTCATAAAGCGGGTAAAGGTCTCGCTGGCGCTGCCCACGATGCCGCTGGCGGTTTTCTCAGCATCTTTCACTCCAATCAACTGGTTGAAAGACACTCGAATCCAGCTATTCATGCCGTGAGCCGCCGCTACCCGGTTGCCCAGGTTGGTCAGACCCAGCACCGCCTGGGCGGTCATGATGTCGGGGTGCTGGGTGGACTTGGCCAGCATTAACAGGGCTTCCGTCAGCTGATCGCCTGCGGCAGCGAAGAAGCCATCCTCAGTGCTCTGGGTCATCAACCGAAAGTTTTTGTTCAGCACCGTGGCGATTTGCCGCGCCATCTCGGCATCGGACTCGCTGCGCAGAAAGTCGATGGGGTTGCACACCTCGGACTCGGGGAAGCCAGGGGCCAGTACGCGCACGTCGTAACCCAGCTTGGCGGCATAGGCGGCATGGCGAGCACTTTGGGTCGGGTACTTGAAGTCGTATAGGGCCACCGGTAGCTCCTGGTCTAGAGCAGAACGAATCAGCGGATCGATGACGCTAAAGGTTTTGCCTGAGCCTGGCCCACCACAAACGGCGATGCCCCGCTGAAGGTCGGGCAGATAAAGGGATTTAACGTCATTCTTGCGGGTGGGCTTACCGATGTAGAGGGAAACCGCGTTGCGTTTGCGCTCCTGAATCTGCTGCACCGCACGCTTGCGAGCAGCGGATTTTTCTGGGCTGCCACCAAAGCGGCTGGTGGCGAGCTTACCTTTTTTGCCTTGACTCATCAGGGCTACTAAGTACACACAAATGAGTCCTGAGCTATTGACCATCCCTCAAATATGGCCTCAAATTTCTTGAGTCCTTGGCTCAAAGTGCGAATACCGGGTGGCGATTGCGAACGATAGCCCGACCATCCG
>NZ_JBNXVS010000039.1:0-64496 GCF_050565655.1 Nodosilinea sp. AN01ver1
TGGATTCTCAGGGACGAGTGATTGGCACCTGGGCTGACGTCATCAACCGGGCGAACCTGGGTATGGAAGTGATGCACGAGCGCAATGCTCACAACTTCCCCCTGGACCTGGCCACTGCTGAGGCTCCCGAAATCATCGGCTAGGCTTTGCTAGTCCATTGATTGAGTAACGAAAAAAGCGCTCCCGACCGGGAGCGCTTTTTTCGTTTGGCACTGGCTACCGCTTTAGAATGGGGCTTAACAGAAAAGACTTAGACAGACACATGATGCAAGCACTTCGGGATTTACAGCAGACCCAGGGAGCCACCCTAACTAGTGACGGGGTTCCCATGTCGTTTGGGCAAGATACTGCTGCTCTAAAAGCGTTATCTACGGGTGCTGTTGTGGTCGATCGCAGCCACTGGGGGGTGATTGAGATGACTGGGCGCGATCGCCTCCGCTTCATCCATAACCAAACCACTAACACCTTTACCCAACGTCAGCCGGGGGAAGGCTGCGACACCGTATTCGTTACCTCTACTGCGCGCACCATTGACCTGACTACGGTCTACGTCACAGAAGAAGCGTTGCTGCTAATAACCTCTCCTGGCCAAGACCAGCGCCTGATCGACTGGATGGACCGCTACATCTTCCCAGCCGACCAGGTATCGCTAGCGAACCTGACCCAGGAGATAGCTGTATTTTCGCTGCTTGGGCCTGGCGGCGCTGGCATCCTAGAGAAATTAGGGATTGAGGTAAAGTCTGACCTGTCCTACGGTCACAATCGGGTTGTTGACTTTCAGAACGCGCCCGTGCGCTTGGCAGTCGGTAGTGGCCTGGGTCTGCCTGGGTATACCCTGCTGGTACCGACTGAGGCCGCAGCCCAGGTGTGGCAGTCGCTCACTGACACCGAAGCAATACCCATAGGAGAAACCCTGTGGCAACAGCTCAGGGTACAGCAGGGCCGTCCCGCTCCAAACCATGAGCTTACCGAGGACTACAACCCGCTTGAAGCAGGGCTGTGGCAGGCTATTTCCTTTGACAAGGGTTGCTACATTGGGCAGGAGACCATCGCTCGACTAAATACCTACCAGGGCGTTAAACAGCAGCTTTGGGGGATTCAGCTTAATGGCACGGCCAGATCTGGAGAACCCATCTGGAGTGGAGATGAAAAAGTGGGTTTGCTGACCAGCGTTGTCGAGGGCACGAATGGGTCTTTGGGGTTAGGCTACATTCGGACCAAAGCCGGTGGGGCTGGCCTAGAGATCACCGCAGGAGACGCTAAGGGGTTAGTTATTGACGTGCCTTTTTTGGCGCGAGGATATTTAACAGCGGGCAGTTGAACCATTGAGGGCATAGGCGGGTAGCCTAAGTGGACGTGCTGATTCTATGTAAACTTGGTAAGTCGAGTATTGCCGTACAAGATTAAATCCCTATGAGTCAACCCAAACGAGCCCTAATCACTGGTATTACCGGCCAGGATGGATCTTACTTAGCAGAGTTGCTTTTAGATAAAGGCTACGAGGTGCATGGCATCATTCGCCGCACCTCTACCTTTAATACCGATCGCATCGATCACGTCTATGTCGATCCTCACAGTGCTGAAGCTCGGTTGTTTTTGCACTACGGCGATTTGACCGACGGCACCATGCTGCGGCGCATTCTAGAGCAGGTGCAGCCTCAGGAGGTTTATAACCTGGGGGCACAGTCCCACGTGCGGGTGAGCTTTGATTCGCCCGAGTATACGGCTGACGCGGTAGGGATGGGTACGCTGCGAATTCTGGAAGCGATTCGCGACTATCAACACCGCACTGGACTAGAGGTGCGCTTCTACCAGGCCGGATCTTCAGAGATGTTCGGCAAGGTGCAAGAGATTCCGCAGAAGGAGACTACCCCCTTCTACCCTCGCAGCCCCTACGCCTGCGCCAAGGTCTTTGCCCATTGGCAAACCATCAACTACCGCGAATCGTACGACCTATTTGCCTGCAACGGCATTTTGTTTAATCACGAATCACCCCGGCGCGGCGAAACCTTTGTGACTCGCAAGATCACCAGAGCCGTGGCGCGCATTGTGGCAGGCCAGCAGAAGAAGATTTATCTGGGCAATCTCGACTCTAAGCGCGACTGGGGCTACGCCAAAGACTATGTGCGGGCCATGTGGCTGATGCTACAGCAAGACCAGCCCGATGACTACGTAGTAGCCACCAATGAAACCCACGCGATCAGCGAGTTTTTAGACATTGCCTTTAACCACGTCAACCTTGACTGGCACGACTATGTTGAGTTTGACCCTCGCTACCTGCGGCCTGCCGAGGTAGATCTGCTGATTGGCGATGCCACTAAGGCCAAGCAAAAACTCGGCTGGGAGCCCAGCGTTACCTTTGAGGAACTGGTGCACCTGATGGTTGAGAGCGACCTGGAGGCCGTGGGCATTTCCCACGGCAATGGGACTAACTCTGATACGGCCACCATTCGCAAAGCGCTGCTTAACCTAGCGCCTTAGAACTAAGCGATCGCCTCTAAGCAGGGGCTGTGCCAGGGCTGCTGACAACGGCTCAGGCGGCTAGTTTGAGCAGAACGAGGTGACACACCAGCACTATACGCTCAAGCGGGTTGTCAAACGCAAGACGGTATCTTCTCCAAGAGTAGGTACCGTTTTTTGTCGGTCAGGCCATGCGTTTTAGAAGCCTTTCCTCTACTATGAGAAAGAACAATTAGGCGTGTGGCTCAGCTCGCTGAGTTCTATCACTTGTTGCTGTTTTAGGTTTTCGGTTTATGGCGGACGAGAAGATGGCTGACGACAAAACTCCTTCGGCAGAGTCTGCTCCGGCAGAGGGCGCGCCTGCCTCAGCAGAGAAATCAGAGGCAGCGGCATCAACGCCTAAGGCGGCTGAAGCAAAGGCTGCCCCTAAGAGCCCTAAGGCAGACGCTGGGGCCGCACCCAAGGCGGCTAAGAAAGAAAAGCCTCCGGCGCTAGAAGACAAGCCGTTTACTGAGTTTATTGAGCAGCATTTTATTCCGTCTTTGGAAACAGCCCTCAAAGAAAAGGGGCTGGACGATATTCAGCTCACGCTTGATCAGCAGCCTCTGGGCGTGTTTGGCGTTAGCGATGGGGAAAGCTACTGGCACGTCAAGGGCAAATGGCGACGGGGCGATCGCCAGTTTAATATTGCCTTCACCAAAGACGACATCTCTAGCCCCAAGCTGTTCTACTTTGCCGACAAAGGCTCCCAGCCCAGCACGATCGAGCAATTCATGGGTGATGAGCGCAAGATTACCCTAGACTTGCTGGTGCTGTTTACCCTGCGGCGGCTCAACGGCCAGAAGTGGCTAGCGCGGAACTGAGTAGGCGGGTGAATGGGTAGACGGGTGAATGAGTGGATGGGTAGGTGAGTGAGCGGACTCGCCTGAGACACCGATTTTCACAGTTTGGACCTGGGTTGTATAGCGGCTTGTATCTAGCGCTTTGAGCATGTGCTGAATGGCCTAATTGCTCTGGCGGTGACTTAGCTGCTGTAGGTGACGAGGAACTGACGGAGCAGCCCGGTGACAACGGCGGGGTGCTCAACGTGCGGCAGCACGCCAGAGTCAGGGACTTCGATGACCTGCCGTACGGCTTTAGGGTTGAGGCTGGCCAGCCGCTTGACCATGGCCGGGGCCGAAAATCGTGACCCGGCCCCCAGAACAAATGTTGTGGGGGTTTGCAGCTGAGTGATGTAGCGCGATAGGTCAAAGCTAATGTCGCCACTGAGGGAAGCCAGGGCAGCGTATTCGGCATTGGGCTGTTGAGTACAGGCCAGGTAAGCCTGCACAATATCTGGGGTAATGCGGCGAGGGTCGGCAAACAGAAACGTCGAGAGAAACGATCGCACCGCCAGTTCATTCGCCGCCCCGACCTGATACAGCAGTTTGTCTACCCCAGGGGTGCTGGCTAAGATGGCGGGCAGGCTGGCTTTGTAGTCGCGGCCAAAGTCGCTGTTGCCGGAAGGTGAGACCAAAAACAGGCCCTTGAACAAATCGGGGCGCAGACCCGCCAGGCGAATGACGACTCCGGCCGTCAGGGAGGTAGCTGCGACCAAAGCTGGGGGTTCAGCGATCGCCTCCAGCAAGTGAGTGAGCATGCCAAAATAATCGTCCACCGAGTAGGTGCGAGCGGGGTGGGTCGACTGGCCCCAGCCGATCAGGTCGGGGGCGATGACTCGGTGGGTAGCGCCAAAGGCCGCATAGACCTTTGACCATTCAAAAGCAGAGGAGCCGCCTCCCAGACTGTGCAAAAACACCAGGGGCGGACGGGTAGTATCATCGTCTCGCTGCCAGGGCCAGCCGCCGGGCGTGTAGTAGGCCATCACCCCCAGGTCGGTGGCTAGGGCCTGCTGAATAAAGCCCAGGGGCTGGAAGTTGAGCATGGTCATATCCGGTAAGATTCAGGGCGACGGGGCAAGACGTAACGATTCTACAACCTGTCTCTGTGGTTCAATCTTAGGGCTATCTGCCCGCTCGAAGTAGTTTAGGGGGTGAGACTCACGTTACCGAGCGATTTACTAATTCATCGATTTCAAGGGGAGGGATTGCAGCCCAAGCGGCTGGCGCTGGATGGGGCCAATCGGGCGATCGCAGCCGATCTGATCCAGCTCTTTCAGCAGCAGGTGGGCCAAACCCAGGGCGACCTCAACCGCCAGCTTCAAGACCTGGAGGGCGAAGACACCAACTACCGCATCAAGCGCGGGCTGGCCCACATTTTGCGCAATAGCTTTGCCACCTTTGACGTCGTTAGCCCCCTGGAACCAATTGAGCTACGGCGGCGGGTGTTTGCGCTGGCGGCCCAGGGTGTTCCGTCTGCTGCTGCCACCCAGGCCACCCTGACAACCCTGGGACAACAACTCTCTGAGGAACTGGATCGCGAGGTATCAGTGGCTGACCTGCGCCAGGGGCTCTACGCCGATCGCCAGGACAATCACATTCTGATCGAGTTCGACGCTCCCACGCCCGACGCTCTAATTCACCGCTACAACCTGTCGCAGACCCAGGGGGTGTTTTACAAAGCCAGCGACCTGGTCATGCACCTGTACCGCAACGACCCCGGCCAGTACAAGCTCATGTTTCGCTACCTGAAGCTGTTTCGGCTGATGACCTATATCGAGGGCGACGCCGATCAGGGTTTTACCATCACCATCGATGGCCCCGCCAGCCTGTTTAAGCCCAGCACGCGCTACGGAGTCGACATTGCCAAGCTGATTCCTGCTATTCTGCACGTCAGCAAGTGGCGACTGACGGCGACCCTGCAAATGAAGGACAGCTACACCCAGCAGGTAAAGCCGCGCCAGTTTAGCCTCGATAGCGACTGCGGCCTGGTCACCCATTACCCGCCGGGCAAAACCTACGACAGCATGATTGAAGAGTCATTCGTGAGCCGCTGGCCCGCCAAAACCCCCTGGCGGCTAGAGCGGGAAGTTGACCTGGTGCCCCTGCCCGGCAGCGTCATGATCCCTGACTTTCGCGTGGTGCACCCCGACGGGCGCGAGTACTTGCTGGAGATTGTTGGCTACTGGCGGCCTGAGTATCTGCGCAAAAAGTTTGCCCAGGTGCGCAAGTCGGGGTGCGATAACCTGATTTTGGCGGTGTCAGAACGGCTCAACCTGGAGAATGCTGGGGTGGATATGGCCAACGTCCCGGCTCAGGTGGTGTGGTTTAAGACCAAGCTTCAGCCCAAGGTAGTGCTAGAGGTGCTAGGAGATTAGGTCATGATGGTGCCGCCCATCAGTTTTTCGTAGCGGCGCTGAAGTTCTTTGGCGAGTTTGGGCCAGCGGGCCAGTTCCGGATCTTCCTTCAGCAAGGCTTCCGCTGCCTCACGGGCCAGCATCAGCACGTCTTGGTCTTCAATCAAACTCGCCAGGGCAAAATCGGGCAGGCCCGACTGACGGGTGCCCAGCACTTCCCCAGGGCCGCGAAAGCGCAGGTCCATCTCGGCGATAAAGAAGCCGTCTTGGGATTGCTCTAGCACCTTGAGCCGTTGCAGGGCCTGTTCGCTGCGACTGCTGCTGAGCAGGAGGCAAAAGGATTGCGCTGCCCCTCGCCCCACCCGGCCCCGCAGCTGGTGCAGTTGAGACAGGCCAAACCGTTCGGCATGCTCGATCAACATGACTGAGGCATTGGGCACGTCTACCCCGACTTCCACCACCGTTGTAGAGACTAAAATGTGCGATTCCTGGTTGCGGAAAGCGGTGATAGCGTCATCTTTCTCAGCGGAAGACATCCGTCCGTGGAGCAGGCCAACGGTAAACTCAGGAAAAATGACCTCCGCCAGCCGCTGGTGCTCCTCCACGGCAGATTTGAGATCCAGCTTTTCGGACTCCTCGACCAGGGGCAGCACCACGTATACCTGGCGGCCCTGGGCGATCTCGCGCTTGATCAGGTCGTAGGCGTGGGGGCGTTCTTTGCTGGTCAGCAGCGTGGTTTGAATGGCTTTACGCCCAGGCGGTAGTTCATCAATTTGGCTGACATCCAAATCGCCGTGCATGGTTAGCGTCAGCGTGCGGGGAATGGGGGTAGCGGTGAGGGTGAGCACATGGGGGTTGGTGCCTTTTTGGGTTAACCTAGCCCGCTGCTGCACGCCAAAGCGGTGCTGTTCGTCGATTACCACCAGGCCGAGGTCGCGGAACTGGACTGGGTCTTCGATCAGGGCGTGGGTGCCGACGAGGATAGGGAGTTCTCCGGTCGCTAGCTCGCCCAGCATTTTGCGGCGCTTGGCGGCGCGGGTGGAGCCGGTGAGCAGTTCGACCGGCAGGTGCAGCTGATTGAACCACTCCACCAGCTTGCGGTAGTGCTGTTCGGCCAGCACCTCGGTGGGAGCCATAATGGCGGCTTGATAGCCAGACTGAATGGCGGCGAGGGTGGCGACAACAGCGACAACGGTTTTACCAGAGCCGACATCTCCCTGCACCAGGCGGTTCATAGGGATGGGTTTTTGCAGATCGGCGAGAATGTCGTTGACGACCCGCTGCTGCGCCCCGGTGAGACTAAAGGGAATAATGCCGTAGAAACTGTCGATCAGCGCCCCGGTGGGGGCCAGGCTGATGGCGGTCTGCTGGGCCTGCTGCTGCTGGCGGCGGCGCAGCAACCCGAGCTGGAGGTAGAGAAATTCGTCGAACACCAGGCGGCGGCGGGCCTGGGCCAGGGTTTCTTCGTCGTTGGGAAAATGGATTTGAGCGATCGCATCCCCCACCTTAATCAGCTCATACTTCTGCCGCAGATCCGCAGGCAGGGGATCTTGCAGCTCTGGCACCGCCGGTAGGGCGGCGGCGACGGCTTTGCGCACCAGGTCGGCGGGAACGCCTTCGGTGAGGGCATACACCGGCACCATGCGGCCAATGGTGAGCGACTCAATGCGATCGCTCATACTGTCCAAAACCTCCAGGTGCGGATCTTCGAGCGTGACCCCAAATTTGCCGTCTTTGACCAAGCCCGAAGCGGCCACGATCGCCCCCTGGGGGTACTGGCGCTTTTGCTGCTGCTGCCAGCTCGGGGTGGCGTAGCGGTTGCCGGGGTAAAAGCGGTTGAGCTTGAGGGTGCCGCTGCCGTCCGAGAGCTGTAGCTCAAAAATGGTCAGCTTTTTGTTGCGGGGGCTGGTGAAGCAGTTGACCCGCTTGACGGTGCCGACGATGGTGACGGTTTCGCCCGCTTCGAGATCGCGAATTTTGACCTGCTGAGCGTAGTTGATGTGGTCGCGGGGGTAGTAATAGAGCACATCCTGCACGGTGAACAGGCCCAGCTTGGCGAGGCGATCGCTGTTCTTGGGGCCAATGCCCTTCAGGTAAGTGACCGGCTGATCGAGGCCAAAGCGAAAGCTGCCCGTACCAGTCGCCTCCGCTAGCTGAGTCGTTTTAGGGGTAGCTTTAGAGGACTTAGAGACCTTGGACGCAGCAGATTTTTGACCGTCTGCAGCGCTACCTTCCCGAGCCCGCAGAGATTTAGTCTCGGCAAACTTTTCCAGCAGGCGCTGGGTGCTGTGCAAAAAACGGCGGGTTTCGGCCACCAGGTGCTGGCGCTGGGCAAAGCTGAGATCGCTGTAGCCGTCGTACTTTTGGGCCAGGTTTTGCCAGGCCTGCTGCTGGTCAGCGGCAAGAATTCCAGGGGGCTGTTGCAGACTGTCGCGCAGAAACTCGCTAAAGCTCTGCTGCTTGCCCACCAGATTGTTGAACCCGGTATCGGCCTCAACCGAGAGCGCCCGCTGAAGGCGCACCCAGTCAGCCGGAGGAGATTGTGTCTCGGTCATGCGTTCTTCCCCAGCCCTAGGGTGTTTCATCAATTCCGGCCAGGATATTTAGGATACCAGCGCTGCCCCGCCCGACGACAAAACTTGGCTAGGGACGGTAACGGCTGATCCTTAGACTGCCAACGGTTGATTAATGACAGCCTCTAGCGGGAATTGTCGTCGTACCAAACCGATCGCCAGGCTTGTTCAGCTTGAGCGATCGCCAGCTCCCGCTCGGCCTGCTGGTACTGCTTGCCCAGCTTGCGCAGGCGGCCAACCGCCGTTCGCAGTTTGCTGCGCCAGAGAGCCGACTGCACGTCGCTAAACTCGATATCGCCCAGACGCAGGTGAACAGCGGCCAGGTGAGTCATGGTGCCTTCGAGGGCCTCTTCGTCCTCCTCAGAAATTTCTGTGATTTCGGCCTCGGCCTCCTCGCCGTCTTGCTCAGCGCGCTCCAGCTCCGAGGCCACATCGCTCGCCATCGCCACCAGCACGTTCAGCACGTTGGGCACCGATCGCCCTTTAGGAGCCGCTACATCAGCATCTGAAGCGACCTCTAGCACCGATTCGGGCAGGTCGGGAATAACTTTGGCCTTTCTCAACAAGTTATTGGCCTTTTTAGACACTCGCTCCAGCACGGCGCGAATCATCTGCTCCAGAATGAGGTGGTGCTTGGCCACCAGAGCGGGCGTCAGCGGATCGCCCGTAAAGGGGCGATCGCTAAAAGTCTCCTCAATCTCGTTGGCCATTGCGGCCATAATTACCGACTGCATCAGCGCTTTGGGATCAATTCCGGCGGCTGGCTCAGTCTCGCTATCGGCTTTGTCGCGGCCCGATTCTGGCAAAGTGTCCTCTAGGGGCAGCGGAGAAGGATCTGAAGCGGCGGGAGCGGCTTCAGCTGCGCTCCCAACAGCCCTGCTCTCATCACCCTCATCACCCTCATCACCCTCACCGCCCCCAACCCCAGGCTCTGCCGAAGCCTCACCCGCCCCTGACGGCTGGGCCATAGAAACCAGAGCAGCCTCTAAACGGTTGAGATCCTCAGGGTTGAGGCGCTGGGTAAGGTCAATCTCCGCAGCCGTTTGACCAGGTTCCATGAGCTGCTCTAGCCAGCCCTGGGCTTTGTGCCCCAGGTTTTGCATCGCCTGCTGCAGACGAGTGCGATCGCTCACGGTCAGCGCCAAAAAATCTTCAGGATAAACCTGGGTACAGAGGTGGTAGGTAGCCATAATCACCTGCTGCCGCATGGCCTGGCCCAGCACCGACAGATAGGTCGAGTAAAGTTGGCTAAACTCTGCGGCTAGCGTGGCGGTAGCACCCTCTAGCGTGCTGAGATCTTTGCGAATGCTTTCAACTGGCCTTACCATGCCTCTCTACCCATGCCATACCTGATTATAGGAATATTCCAAGTCCCGCTTAGGATTTGTAGGTTTCCATTGGCAAAACTCTACCTCTGGACTTGAATTTGGTCTATAGCCATCGCCACAGCGGTTAGGGCCTCTCGTATCCTTCTAAAGCGATGGCTATACGCCATGGCGCTGTCCCAGTTTTGGCCGTGGTAGGGGCCACGTTCTGAGTGCCACGGCCAGAGCTATCTACAAAAACGGGGGCGCAATAACAGCACCCCCGTCCCCTAGCCTACGAAGGCTGTACTTACTTTTTCTTCTTCTTTTTTGCCGGTTCTTTGGCGGGTTCTTTGGCCGCTTCTGGAGCGGCGGGTTCAGGGGCGGGCTCTGGTGCAGCTTCCTTCTTCATGCCAGTCTGGGCAGCAACTTCATCGGCAAAGTTGGTCTCTTCTTTTTCGATGCCCTCACCCAGCACAAACCGAGAGAAGCGGCGCACCTGAATATTTTCGCCCAGCTTAGAGATTGCCTGCTTAATCAGCTCTTCCACCGAGATATTTTGATCTTTGATGAACGGCTGATCCATCAGAGACAGCTCTTTTAACCGCTTTTGAATGCGGCCTTCGACAATCTTTTCCTGCATGGCGGCAGGCTTATTGGCGATATCGTCGCGGCCCATTTCAATGGATTTTTCTTTCTCAGCCACATCAGCGGGAATGTCGCTGACGCGCACGTACTCCACGTTGGGGCAGGCGGCAATCTGCATGGCCACATCGCGCACCAGAGTTTTGAATTCGTCGCGGCGGGCGACGAAGTCGGTTTCGCAGTTCATCTCTACCAGCACACCGACCCGGCCACCAGTGTGAATGTAGCTGTCAACTAGCCCCTCAGCAGCAACTCGGCCCTCTTTCTTAGAGGCAGACGCAATACCTTTTTGACGGAGCCATTCAACGGCTTTTTCAATGTCGCCGTCATTTTCTTTGAGGGCTTTTTTACAGTCCATCATGCCTGCGCCGGTCTTATCGCGCAGGTCTTTAACGAGCTTTGCAGAAATTTCTGCCATGGTGATTTAACGTCCTAACGCGCTGTCGTCGAACTCAATACAAACAAAGGGGAAATACCTTAGTTCAGCTTAAACCCCTGAGGCCCCTTTCGGAGGATGCTTCGTAGTAACCCTACCCCCCTTGAACCAGGGGGGTATTGGGGAACCCGCTGAGCAATAGGATGGCGAGAATAGCCTTCTCTTCAGGCCAAAATAGAGCCGAAGATACTAAGCCCTAATCTTCGTCGCTATCGGCCGCAGGAGCATCGTAGCCGTACTCGTCATCTTCGGCACCATCGTAGTCGTAGTCGTCGTCATCGCCGCTCGACTGACCGCCGTGGGAGCCCTCGTAGATGGCGTCGGCCAGCTTACCGAGGATCAGCTTAATCGAGCGAATGGCGTCGTCGTTACCAGGGATGGGCACATCCACCAGGTCGGGGTCGCAGTTGGTATCTAGCAGCGAAATGATGGGAATGCCGAGCTTGTGGCATTCTGAGACGGCGTTGTATTCGCGCTTGATGTCGACAATGATGGCGACATCGGGCACCTTACGCATGGTTTTAATGCCACCCAGGTACTTTTGCAGCTTCTCCAGTTCACGGCGCAGCACGGCGGCTTCTTTTTTGGGGCGCAGGTCAATGGCACCCATCTCTTCCATGCGCTCCAGCTCTTTCAGGCGGTTGGCGCGAGATTTAATCGTCTCCCAGTTGGTCAACATGCCGCCCAGCCAGCGCTGGTTGACGTAGTGAGACCCGCAGCGGCTAGACTCCTGGGCCACAATACCGGCTGCCTGGCGCTTGGTGCCAATAAACAGAAACTTTTGGCCCTGCTCAGCGGCGCTGCGGACAAAGCTGTACGCCTCTTCCATCAGCTTGGCCGTTTGCACCAGGTCAATGATGTGAACCCCATTGCGGGCGGTGAAGATGTACTGATCCATCTTCGGGTTCCAGCGGCGGGTTTGGTGGCCGAAGTGAACCCCAGACTCAAGTAGCTCGGGTAGAGTAATAACGGGCATTTGGTTTTGACTCCTTTCGGGTTAATCCTCCATTCGAACGTGCTTTCCCAGCGGGAAAGACCCGAAAATTCGAATGTGCGATTTTGACAACTTTACTAGGTTATCACAGTGGGAGCGCGGTTGTAGCCTTGCTGAAACGTTATCTGCGCTGGGTGATTGTGGCTGCCGCGATCGCATTTCTAGCCCACACCTTGGCCAGTCATTGGAGCGAGGTCACCGCCATTCGTCTCCGCACCAACGGCTTTGCCCTGCTGTCGTCGGCCCTGGGGGTTACGCTGTTAGCTCATTGCTGGTCGGGCTGGGTCTGGAGCTGGATTTTGCAGGCGTTGCAGCAGCCGGTGTCGGGCACCTGGAGCACACCGGTCTACCTCAAAACCAACTTACTGAAGTACCTGCCCGGTAATGTCTGGCACTTCTATGGCCGGGTACGTGCGCTGGGAGAAATCGGCGTGGCTCGGGGGCCAGCGATTGTCGGCGTAGCGCTAGAGCCACTGCTGATGGCCGCCGCCGCCCTGCTGCTAGGGTTGGCTAGCCCCACCCGCTACTGGCCAGGACAGATTGCGGTGCTGGGCTTTGTACTGGCAGCGGTTCACCCCCGCTGGCTCAACCCAGTTATGAATCGTCTGGGTCAGGCCAAGGTCAAGGATCAGAACCCGGAACCGCTTCCCCCCGCCGCACTGCACCGCTATCCCTTCAAACCTTTGGTGGGCGAACTGGGCTTTGTACTGCTGCGGGGACTGGGGTTCGCACTGGTGGTAAACGCAATCAGTCCGCTACCGCAGACCATGTGGCTCCTGGTTGTGAGCCAGTTTAGCCTGGCCTGGCTGGCGGGGCTGGTGATCCCCGGTGCACCGGGGGGGCTGGGGGTGTTTGAGGCGATCGCCGTCACCCTGTTGCAAGATGCTCTATCAACGGGGGTTATTCTCAGCGCAGTGGCGCTGTACCGCCTAGTGGGCACCCTGGCCGAGGCCCTGGGGGCAGGGCTGGCCGTGGTAGGCGATCGCGTGAAACTGTAGGGTAACCTGTTCTCAATCCTCGAAGTGACGGACGATCGCCTCGGCAAACTCCGAACACTTCAGCGGCGGGTTGACCGGCGGCTCCATCAGGCGGGCCAGGTCATAGGTGACTTCGCGGGAGGCGATCGCGCCCCCAATCCCCTTCTTAATCAAATCAGCCGCTTCCTGCCAACCCATGTACTCCAGCATCATGACGCCGGAGAGAATTACCGAGCCGGGGTTGATGCGATCGAGGCCAGCGTGCTTGGGGGCGGTGCCGTGGGTGGCCTCAAAAATGGCGCAGGTGTCGCCAATGTTGGCCCCTGGCCCCATGCCCAGCCCGCCGACGATCGCCGCTGCCGCATCCGATAGATAATCGCCATTCAGGTTCATAGTGGCCAAAATGGAATACTCATCGGGCCGGGTCTGGATCTGCTGGAAGATGCTGTCGGCAATGCGATCATTGACCATGATTTTGTCCTTCCACTGGCCGTTGCCGTGGGTGTCCCAGATGGCGGCGAGAGTGCCCTCGACTTCGGCATGGATGGCCGCTTTTTTCTCAGGGGTGAGGGCGTCGTAGCCGGGCTCAATCTGGCGGGCGTTGTCTTCGGTAGAGAGGTCAGGGTTGGCCTCTTTGTTGCCCAAAATCCACGACTCGCGCTCGGTCACGCAGTCGGCTCGAAACTCGCTGGTGGCTAGCTCGTAGCCCCAGTCGCGGAAAGCCCCCTCGGTATATTTCATGATGTTGCCTTTGTGCACCAGGGTGACCTGCTGCTTGGCTTTGGGCAGGCGCAGGGCGTGCTTCATGGCGCGGCGCACCAGACGCTGGCTGCCGGTTTTGCTGATCGGTTTAATGCCAATACCCGAGTCGAGGGGAATCTGCTTTTTGCCGTGTTCAGGAGTGGCTGGGATCAGCTCAGTATTAAGGTATTTGATGAGCTGGTCGCCGAGCGGGTCACCTTGCTTCCACTCGATGCCCAGGTAAATATCTTCGGTGTTTTCTCTATAGACAATGACGTCGAGCTTTTCGGGGTTGCGGTGGGGAGAAGGGGTGCCAGCATAGTACTTGCAGGGGCGCACGCAGGCGTAGAGGTCGTTAATTTGCCGCAGGGCCACGTTGAGCGATCGAATGCCGCCCCCCACAGGCGTTGTCAGCGGGCCTTTAATGGCCACGCCATACTCTTGAATCGCCTTCAGCGTGTCGTCGGGCAGGTACTGGTAGGTGCCGTACTGTTCACAGGCTTCGTCGCCAGCATAGACTCTGAACCAAACAATCTCGCGTTTGCCGCCGTAGGCTGCGGCCACTGCCGCATCAAACACCCGCTGCGCCGCAGGCCAAATGTCTACCCCCGTTCCATCGCCACGGATGTAGGGAATGATAGGCATGTCTGGTACAACAGGTTCGCCATCTTTGAAGGTGATGCGTTCGCCTACTGCCGGGGGAGTGATCCGTTCGTACATCGCAAATTGCCCGCAAACGACAAAACAAACCATAGTCTAATGCGCTTTAACCCATATTTTTGCGCGTTGAACAACGAATTAGGTCTGGGCCTAAAATCCCTGAGCTGCGATGGGTCTATCACTCAGCCTGAACAGTGGATTGTAGCGAGTTTGACTCGGGTGCCTTCTATTGCGGTGATTCCCCCGGCCCTCCTTTGAGAGCCGTTATAGCGGCGCGGTGCTGTGTCCTCTCAGCTCAGGAGCTTTCGGTTTCGGATAGCCGGTTGTCCCTCTCGGTGGTTTTGCCTGCCCCCTTCTACTTCGCTGTCTTGTGTACCTATAGGGTTCTAGATCCATGAGCACTGTTCTAGTTGTTGACGATGACGCCACCATGCAGCTGGCCCTGACCCGACGCCTGCAAGATCAGGGCTTTGATGTGGTAAATGCGACCTCCGGGGAGGAGGCGCTAGAGCTGTTTACAACCAGGGTGGCCGATGTTGTGGTGTCAGACGTGATGATGCCGGGCATGAATGGGTTTGAATTTTGCCACCTGCTGCGCTCCAAACCCGAGGGCGAGATGGTGCCGTTTATCTTTCTCTCTAGTTTGGGAGAGTTGACCAATCGGGTGCAGGGCCACCTGCTGGGGGCCGACGACTACCTGGTGAAGCCATTCTCAGCCCAGGAATTAATTGCCAAGGTGAAGGGGGCGATCGCGCGATCGCAGCGTCTTCACAGCGCCCTTGAGCGCATGGTCGAAAAAACGAGCAAACCCGCTCCCCTACCCCTTACCCCCGCCGAAGAGCGCGTTTTTTGGGAAGTGGTGCAGGGCTTTACCAACAAGCAGATTGGTGAACGCCTCTTTCTCAGCCCTCGCACGGTACAGACCCACCTCAGCAACATGCTGACTAAACTCAACCTGGACAATCGATCGCAGATTGTGCGCTTTGCCTTTGAGCAGGGCTATCGCATGCCGGAGGGGGAAGGGGAGTAGGTGAGGGCCGCCACTGATGCCATATCATGGGTAAAGGGCACTCCTATGACTGACGTTAGCGGTATCTATGGTTTCGGACAGCGACACACTGGTGGATTTGCGCGATCGGTTGCGGGGCGATTCGCTTAAGAAGCAGCTTTCGGCGGTGCACGAACTGCTGGCCCTGGGGCAGGACGGTCTTGAGGTGTTGACCGCTACCCTGCTGGAGCGCAGAGATGAGCCAGCTACCATTTTAGACGGCAAGATTTTTCAGATGCTCTACGCTACAGAGCAGGAAAATCTACGCGGGTTGCTCACCCAGCACTGGCCCCAGGGACGGCTAGAGATGCCGTCGGAGCAGAGCATCGACTATAAACCGCTGCAAGATTTACTGATTAAGCAAGACTTTGAGGAAGCCGATCGCCTCACCCTGGCGAAGCTGTGTGAACTGGCAGGGCCGACGGCGATGAAGCGCAAGTGGGTCTACTTTACTGAGGTCGAGCAGTTTCCGACCGTCGATTTGCAGACCATCGATCGCCTGTGGCTGGTCTACTCCGAGGGCAAGTTTGGCTTCTCGGTGCAGCGGCGCATCTGGCTCAGCCTGGGCCAAAACTGGGACAAACTCTGGCCCCGGCTGGCCTGGAAAGACGACAACATTTGGACCCGCTACCCCGGCGGCTTTGTGTGGGATTTGAGCGCTCCCGATGGTCACCTACCGCTCTCTAATCAGCTGCGGGGCGTACGAATGATGGCTTCGCTGCTAGCCCACCCCGCCTGGACGGAGGAGGCGTAGGTGGCGAAACAGCGGGCCAAGGCCGACTTACCCACCAAGGTGTGCCCAGTGTGCCAGCGCCCCTTTACCTGGCGCAAAAAATGGGCCGACTGCTGGGATGAGGTGAAGTACTGTAGCGATCGCTGTCGCCGCCGCCGCTAGCCTAAAATTAAGCCATTCTCGCCAGGCTGAACCATGTCTACTAACAGCCTCTATGACACTGATTTTTATGCTTGGATGGTGGAGCAAGCTAACCTTCTGGGCGATCGCCACTGGGACAAACCAAGTTTTGGCTGAAGCTTTTTATTCGGGAGACCCCAGCCAGCTAGACTAGCCGCGCGATCGCCTACGCTACAGTCCTACAGCGACCAACCCCTTAAAATTAAAATGCATTTCAAGGGGCAGATACCATGACGCAGACGTTACCAAAGGTCATTATCCACGGGGGGGCTGGCAGCGCCCACGGCCACAGGGAGCGACTGGTAGCGCTGCGCGAAGATTTGTACAGCATTGTCAATCAGGTCTACAGCAAAGCTGAGGCTGGGGCTAGCGCCCGCGATTGTGTAGTGCTGGGCTGCCAGCTGATGGAAGATTCGCCCCATTTCAACGCGGGCTACGGCTCGGTGCTGCAATCCGATGGCCAGGTGCGCATGAGTGCGGGGCTGATGGATGGCGAGGCCCAGCGGTTTAGCGGCATTATCAACGTGTCGCGGGTGCGGCACCCAATTGACCTAGCGGCCTACCTGCAGCCCTTCCCCGATCGCGTGCTGTCTGATTTGGGGGCGGCTGAGCTAGCCCGCGAGATGGCGATCGCGCCCTTTGACCCGATCACCGACCTGCGCCTGAAAGAATGGATGCAGGAGCGGGCCAACAACTTTCAAAGTCCGATGGCCGGGGTGGTCGCGGAGGCCGTCGAAGTACCCGCGACCTCTGAGAGCCGACGGGGCACGATCGGAGTGGTGGTACTCGATATGGAGGGCCGGCTGGCGGCGGGCACCTCCACCGGAGGCAAAGGCCTGGAGCGACTGGGCCGCGTCAGTGACTCGGCCACCCCGGCAGGCAACTACGCCACGGGCGCGGCAGCAGTGAGCTGCACGGGCATTGGCGAAGACATTCTCGATGAGTGCCTGGCGGCCCGTATTGTCGTGCGGGTAACCGACGGCATGGAGATTGGCGCGGCCTTTGCCAAATCGTTTGCGGAGGCGGCGGAGCGGGGGCGAGATTTTGGCGCGATCGCCCTTAGCCATCAGGGAGAGATTGCCTGGGGCAAAACCAGCGAGGTACTGATCGCGGCCTACCATACGGGCGAGGGCATCGGCGATACCCTAGAGTTAGACTCAGGTACCCTAACTGGAGTGGTGTAACCGCTATGGCTGACCCCAATTCTCCCAAACGCAATCCGGCGGCGGCTGAGAAAAACGTGCTCAAAATCGACGTGCCGACCCTGATGGTCATTTTGACCGCGCTGATTTTGCTGCCTCTGCTGGCAACAGGGTTTATTTCCCAGTAGCTTTTCCCCAAGATCGGGTCAGTTCCCCCCCCCCATCCGGGTGCCCTAGCTCGGCCTGGCACCCTAGTTTTGGGGCTTTGCCGCTCATTTCTGCTGCTCAATTAAAGATGCAGCTCAGCCGAACAATCCAGTGCAGAGCCTTGAAACGAGGGGCAGCGAATATTGAACCAGCGTTCTAGGTGCGGGAGTTAAAGGCCATATAGGGCGTCAGAGGCGGTATTTCCCAGCGGCTATACCAGTTGGCCAGGTAGGGTTTTAGCTCGGTCACCAGGGCGCGGCGCTGATGCGGGGCGGACTGGGCCTCAAGCTCAGCTGCGATCGCCTCTCCGACCGCCTGCAAATCAAACCCCGTCGGCAACCCCGATCGCAGCACCACTTTACCCCCCACCAGCACTGTGTCCACATCCATCGCTTTAGCCCGCGTCAGCAGCAGGGAGAGCGGGTCAACATCGGGGGCCACCCAGGGCCAGGTGAGGCGATCGCAGTTGACCAGCACCACATCGGCCTGGTAGCCGGGGGCCAGCTTGCCAATGCGATCGGCTTGCCCCATTAGCTTGGCCCCGCCCGTAGTCGCCATTGCGAAAATATCCCGGTAGCTGGGGGCAGGGTGGCCCAGCTGTGGCTGGCGGTGCAGCCGAGCCGCCAGCCGCATTTCGGCAAACATATCCTCGTCGTCACCCAGGGTGTTGCCGTCCATCCCCAGACCCACCGTTACGCCAGCGGCCAGCATGGCGTTGAGGGGGGCAATTCCGGCCCGCAGCCGGAGGTTGGAGCTGGGGTTGTGGCTGACGGCGGCCCCGGTGGCGGCCATGATTTCAATATCGGCTTCGGTGAGCCAGGTGCCGTGGGCGATCGAAAATCGGGGGCTGAGCACGCCCAGCTCTTTCAGGTGAGCAATCAGCGACTGGCCGTAGAAGCGGGGGCCAATCAGCTTTTCGGGCAAGGACTCCAGAGCGTGGGTCTGCACCTGAGTTCCCAATCGTTCTGCCGCCTCGACAATGTGCACCAGCAGCGCGTCGCCCACCCACTGCGGCCCCGGCGGTCCAAACCAGACGTCAATGTGGGAATGAGCCTGGTAGCGCTTCACCAAATCGGTGATCAGCGCCAGATAATCTGCCGGGGCCAGAGTCTGAGTCATGGGCACCAGTTCTGTCAGCTGCTGCCGCAGTCCACTGGGCAGAGTCGCCAAAAATGCCTGATCTTCTTCGTGCACCAGGTAGCTCTGGTAGTTAGCGCCAGGATTCAGCGCTACCCGCATCCCGGCCTGCTCGTAGGCCTTGAGCCGAGCGGCTAAATCGTCAAAGCAGGCCTCAGCATCGCCCGAAATCCGCGATACGTCTACCACCGTTGTCACGCCGCTTTGCAGGAGCTGGGCAATGCTGAGCAGCGTTTTAAGCTGGGTATCCTGGTTCCTCAACCCCAGGTTGGCCAATAGCCACAGCTCTAAAAAGTCGTCGTCAATACCCTGGAGCGAATTGGGCACGCCATTGCTGTGGTGGTGGGCGTTAACTAGCCCCGGCATGAGCGCAAACCGCTCCGACCCCAGCACCTCGGCCTGGGGATACTGGGCGCTCAGCGCATCCCAAGTGCCAACGCTCAAGATCTTGTCGGCCTGAATAGCGATCGCAGCGTCAGTCAAAACGCTCTCGCCCGTCAGCACCCAGCGGCCTCGAATCAAGCGGATATCGGTCATCGGAGTAAGTTATCCCTGTTTGGGGTGAACTGCGTGGATGGGCGATCGCTCACAACGTCGGTAGCGCGTCAACCGGAGCCTTCAAATACGCCAAATCTGGCCCAGCGGGAATGATCCCGCCGGGGTTGAGCGGAAACAGGTTGCCGTAGTAGTCGCGCTTAACCGCCTCAATATCGCAGGTTTCCGCCACCCCCGGCAGCTGGTACAGACGCCGCAAATAAGGCCCCAGGTGGGTGTAGTCTTGAATGCGGCGGCGGTTGCACTTAAACAAACTGTAGTAGACCACATCAAAACGAAACAGCGTTGTAAACAGCCGCACATCCGCCAGCGTCACCCTGTCGCCACAGAGGTAAGGGCGATTCCCCGCAGGGGACGCTGCGCGATCGCCCAGCGCCCGTTCGATTGCATCCAGCTCGTCAAACAGCTCGCCCACAGCGCGATCGTAAGCCGCCTGAGTTTGAGCAAAACCGCAGCGATACACGCCATTGTTCACCGCCGAGTAGATGCGATCGTTCCACCGATCAATCTCTGTACTGAGGTGTTCTGGATAGAGATCTACCTCAGGGTGCGTCGCCCACTCGTCAAACGCCTCATTCAAAATCACGATGATCTCAGCGCTCTCATTGTTGACGATGCTCGCCGTCCGCGTATCCCACAGCACCGGCACCGTCGCCCGTCCGCCGTACCCCGGCTGCGCCTGACGATACAGCTCCGGCAGCGTGCGGCAGCCGCGAAACGACCTCTCAAACACCCAGCAGCCCTCATCGGGCGACGGACTGACCGGGATGATCGCGATCGCCCCCTCCAACCCCTTCAGCGCCCGCGTCACCAACGTTCGGTGCGCCCACGGACACCCCATCCCCACAATCAAACTGTAGCGATTGACCTCCGGCGGATACCCACCTCCCGGTTCGATCCGCTGGCGAAACTCACTCTCCGGCCGCTGATAGTCACCTCCCTTACTGCTCGGAGCCATCTGCCCCATCATTGTCTGCCACAGCGTCGTCCAGACCTGCTTAGCAGCACGAATCAGCAAACCCGGCGGAAGACCAGCCATAGCACTCTTGCGGTAGGGGATGTTTTTACTATAAAGAAGTTCGAGCGGTGCATCGCTGCGCGGATGCACCCTACAAAAGGCCCAAGCCTCTCAATCAACCTCAGCCACCAAAAGGTCAATGGGCAGAACAGACGTTTAAACCGATGACAGGTCCGTCCTTTCCGTGAGGTGAAGGACGGCGGAACGTCCTTCTCGTAGGCCGAAGGACGCGCGAAGCTGGGGGTCTGGGGCCAGCGAAATGGCCCCGGCAGTAGATCTGGCTTTTAGACCAGATTGTGCGCCGCGATGGTCAAAGACCCGCCCCAAAGGGCGATCGCCAACCCACGCTATCCGGCAAGTCCCTCCACAAAGCGTATTTCAGTAGGCGTGTTGCGGTGTCGAAAAGCCGTAATTTTGTGGTGGGCAGTGCCCACCCTACGCTGGATTTAAGCCAGAGATATTGCATTGGGCGAACACCCATATGCCTCGGGCATGGCTACGCCAACGCCCCTACGGCAAAAAATGCCGCCGACCCAAAAGGGATCGACGGCAACACTGTGAAGTGAGCGATTACCTACAGATAACGCCCTAAACCCGCGCCGGAGCCTTCGTCCATTCCGTATGGAACGTACCCTCCTTATCAACCCGCTGGTACGTGTGAGCCCCAAAGTAATCGCGCTGGGCCTGGGTCAAATTCTGCGGCAGGCGATCGCGCCGGTAGCTGTCGAAGTAATCCAGTGACGCGCTAAACGCCGGCACCGGAATCCCAAACGTCGCCGCCATCGCGATGACCTCACGCCAGGCCGACTGGCGATCGAGAATCGTCTGCTTAAACTCAGGGGCCAGCAGCAGGTTCGGCAGGCTGGGGTTCTCATCGTAAGCGTGCTTGATCTTGTTCAAAAAGCGCGCCCGAATAATGCAGCCCCCCTTCCAAATCCGAGCCGTCTCACCCAGGTTGACATCGTACTCATAGGCCTTAGACGCCGCCCCAATCAGCGCCATACCCTGGGCGTAGGAGCAAATCTTCGAGCAGTACAGCGCATCGCGAATTTTATTGATCATCGCCTTGGTATCGCCGTCAAAACTCGCCGAGGGGCCGCTCAGCTCCTTCGAAGCCGCCACCCGCTCTTCTTTAATCGACGACATAATCCGCGCATTCACCGCCGCCGTAATCGTCGGAATGCCCACCCCCAGCTCTAGGGCGCTCATCACCGTCCAGCGCCCGGTGCCCTTCTGGCCCGCCGCATCCATAATCAGCTCGACCAGGGGCTTGTTTGTATCGGGGTCGATATTGGTGAAAATATCGGCGGTAATTTCAATCAAAAAAGAATCCAGCTCTTCGGTGAGATTCCACTCGGCAAACACGTCAAAGAGCTGCTTGTGGTCGAGGCCCAGCACGTTCTTCATCAGGTCGTAGGCTTCGGCAATCAGCTGCATGTCGCCGTACTCGATGCCGTTGTGCACCATTTTGACGTAGTGGCCAGCGCCGCGAGGGCCAATGTAGGTGACGCAGGGGCCATCATCGACCTGGGCGGCAATTTTTTTGACAATCGGCTCGATCGAGTCGTAGGCCGCGCGGGTGCCGCCGGGCATCAGGCTGGGGCCGAGCAGCGCCCCCTCTTCACCACCGCTGACCCCCATGCCGATAAACCGCAGGCCGGTGGACTCCAGATCCTTGGTGCGGCGCTCGGTGTCTTCGTAGAGGGAGTTGCCGCCGTCCATAATCATGTCGCCGTCATCCAGCAGGGGGCGCAGCTGGTCAATCACGGCATCGACCGGGGCACCCGCCTTTACCATGACCAGAATGCGCCGGGGCCGCTCCAGCGACTGCACAAACTCTTCCAGGCTGTAGGTCGCCTTCACGTTTTTGCCCTGGGCTCGCTTTTCCATAAAGCGCTCGGTCACCGCAGCGGTGCGGTTGTACACCGCCACCGGAAAGCCCTTGCTCTCAACGTTGAGCGCCAGGTTCTCACCCATAACGGCGAGGCCAATTACACCAAAACTCTGTGCCATATCAATCTCTCGGTAACAGTTCGGTCAAACGTCGGAAACGGGTGTCTACGGAAAACTATGGAGGGTCTGGATGAATAGAACATTAATGGGACGCCGATAGCCCGTCGGGCCGGTTTACTCCCTTGGGGGCGGCTAAGCCAACGACCATCGCATCAAATCTGTCAACAGACTAAACAACTTTTTCCAGATGGCCATGCACTCAAAGGTTTTCTTTAGGTGTGAGGCCGAAAAGCCAGGAATCTCTGACCTTTGAGGGAATTTAAGTAACCTTAAGACGAAGAACTTCAGACCTTTGGCACCCGTCTATGATCTGTCCACAGGACGATGTGTGATTGCGTAGCCGAGCTTAGCTGCGCCCAGCCTAGGCGTAGCCTCGCCTACCGACCATCAAATCGTGTCTTCTAAAATACTGATTGATCGCTTGGGCGTAATCTCTCTTTTGAGCCAGGTCTAGCCCTGTCGAGGTTATTTCGGCGATCGCCCCTCCCAGGCCCTGACCTCCGACCATCCAGACAAATACTCGACCGTAACGATTGTCAGTACCCTAGAGATGGTGCTGTTATGGGTATTTGAGTGGCTAATTCGTATTCTTCAAAACCATACTCCCCGGATGCGCCCGCCTGCGCCGAGTCGCTGGTGCATTTAGACAACGTGCGCCAGGTGCAGCCCGAAGTGCTGAGCACCGAAAAGGCGCAGCGAATGGCGGAATTTTTTAGCGCCCTCTCTGACCCCCACCGGCTCAAGCTGCTGTCGGCTCTGGCCCAGCAGGAGCTGTGCGTCTGCGACCTGGCGGCAGCGGTCAAAATGGGCGAGTCGGCGGTGTCGCACCAGCTGCGGGTGCTGCGATCGCAGCGTTTAGTCAAGTACCGCCGCCAGGGCCGCAATGTCTATTACAGCCTGGCCGACGGCCACATTGCGGCTCTTTACCGCGAAGTGGCTGAGCACCTGGAGGAGAGTTAGCCAGGCCGAGGCTATCCATTTTTTGAATGGAATGCCGCCTGGAGATCATGTATCATCTGAATAATCGTTCAGATATTCAGAAGTTCTCGACAGGTATTTCTATGGCAGAGCCCAACGCCAAATCCAGCGCTCCGCGCGCCCACGGCTGCTGTGCCGACGACCACGGCACCAGCCAGAGCCCACCCCCTGTCGAGACCCACGACGACTGCTGCGGCCACGACCACGGCTCTGATGAGTTCAACCTGCGGCGCGAGCTGACCCCGATCGCGATCGCGGCGGTGCTGCTGGCGATCGGGCTAGGGTTCCACGAGGCATTGCACAATACCCCCTGGGCGATCGCCGAGTACGCCGTGCTGCTGCCCGCCTACCTGATCAGCGGCTGGGGCGTGCTGACCACGGCGGGGCGCAACATTCTGCGGGGCCGCATCTTTGACGAAAACTTTTTGATGACCATTGCCACCCTGGGGGCGATCGCCATTCACGAAATTCCTGAGGCGGTGGCGGTGATGCTGTTCTTTCAGGTGGGGGAGCTGTTTCAGGGCTACTCGGTGGGGCGATCGCGCCGCTCGATCAAAGCCCTGCTGGCGGTGCAGCCCGATACCGCCAACCTCAAGGTCGATGGCGACATTCGCCAGGTGACGCCCGATACGGTCAGGGTCGGCGACCTGATCTTGGTGCGCCCCGGCGAAAAAGTGCCCTTAGATGGCGAGGTTCTAGAGGGGTCGTCGCTGGTGGATGCCTCGGCCCTGACCGGAGAATCGGTGCCCTACACCGTCGCCCCCGGCGAGACCGTGCTGGCGGGAATGATCAACCAGTCAGGGTCGCTGACCGTGCGGGTGAGCAGGCCCTTCACCGAGTCATCGATCGCCAAAATCCTGGATCTGGTCGAAAACGCCAGCAGCAAAAAAGCCGACACCGAAAAATTCATTACCCAGTTTGCCCGCTACTACACCCCGGTGGTGGTGTTCCTGTCGCTGGCGGTGGCGCTGCTGCCGCCGCTGCTGATTCCTGGGGCCACCCGAGGCGAGTGGGTCTACCGCGCCCTGGTGCTGCTGGTGATCTCCTGCCCCTGCGGCCTGGTAATCAGCATTCCGCTGGGCTATTTTGGCGGCGTAGGGGGGGCGGCCCGGCGCGGCATTTTGGTCAAAGGCTCGACCTACCTCGACACCCTGGCTCAGGTCAAAACCGTCGTTTTCGACAAGACCGGCACCCTCACCCAGGGCAACTTTCGCGTCACCGACATCGTCACCCACAACGGCTTGAGCTCTGCCCAGCTGCTGAAGCTAGCCGCCCAGGCCGAAGCCCAGTCTAACCATCCGGTGGCCCAGTCCATTCGCCAGGCCTACGGCGAGCGCATTGACGAATCTGGCATTCAGGACTACGAAGAAATTCCTGGCCACGGCGTTCGGGCTCAGGTAAACGGGCGCACCGTGCTGGCGGGCAGCGATCGCCTCCTGCACCGCGAAGCCATTCCCCACGATGTTTGCGTAGTTGAGGGCACCGTCGCCCACCTGGCCGTCGATGGCGAGTACAGCGGCCACATTCTGATTGCCGACGAGCTGAAAGCTGACGCCGTCGCCGCCATTGGCGCTCTCCACGCCCAGGGCATCGCCACCGCCATGCTGACCGGCGACAGCCAGTCGGTCGCCGATCGCATTGCCCGCCAGCTGGGCCTCGACCAGTACCGGGCCGAACTGCTGCCCGAAGATAAGGTGGCGGCCCTGGAAGAATTTTTGCATCGCGCCCATCAAACCAGCGACAAAGTGGCGTTTGTGGGCGACGGCATTAACGACGCCCCGGTGATTGCTCGGGCCGACGTAGGCATGGCCATGGGCGGACTGGGGTCGGATGCGGCGATCGAAACCGCCGACGTGGTGATCATGACCGACGCGCCTTCTAAGGTGGCCGAAGCGATTCAAATTGCCCACCGCACCCGGCGGATTGTCTGGCAGAACATTGGGTTTGCGCTGGGGGTGAAGGCGCTGTTTATTGCCCTGGGCGCGATCGGCATCGCCACCCTCTGGGAAGCGGTATTTGCCGATGTCGGCGTGGCCCTGCTCGCCATTCTGAATGCCGGGCGCGTGCTCAGGCAGAGCTAAAAGAAGGCGGATGGTTTTTGGAGAGCAGTGTTGGCTGACCCAAATCACACAACCCGATTCCAATCAGGCGGCCTACCTGGGGGATAGGCGCAGCCAAAGCCAACGGCTTTACGGTGTTGGCCCAACCCAACCGGGGTCAATTAAGGCAGATTCGGCACCAGAGGATAGGGTTTGGCTACTACCCCAACGTTCTACCCTTGGGTAGATACTCTGCCGGTCTGGTCAGTTTTCTCCAGATTCTGTAGCCTTTGCAGCTGTCAGATCAGATGAGTACCGCAACAATAGCCCTACGTTGTGACGTTCTCTCTCTCTCAATTTGGCTATGAACCTCCTCTCTCGGTCTGCACTGGTGGCATCTGTGGCGGCGGCTGGTCTACTGGCTGTTTCTGCTGTGCCCGGCAATGGCGCAATGGGCTGTCCGTTCTCCAAGTTCGATGCGCCCCAGACCATGACTTGCGGCGATTTGCCGGGTGGGTGGTGGGCGTCATCTCCAGACGGCAACGTCCTGGGGGCGACGCTAGGTGGTTTGGCGGCAATGGTGGCTCTGCTGACGGGCGGCACTGTGCTCATGCGACAGCGCTGGCTGGCCCAGTCTGCCGCCGCTAATGACGCCGACCTAGACGCGGAGGCTGATTTGAGTCTAGTGACCGAAACCGTTTTGGTATCTGAGCCAGCCGAAATTGAGAGCGAGGTGGCCCTGGCCTACCGTCGTTAGAGCGTGATCGTGGTTAAAAATCTCCTTGAGTAGCTGAACAGAGGCTGGCCGTTGGTCAGCCTTTTTTTTGAGACTACGCAGAGCTTTGAATGTGCTCGATCGCAACGATCAGCCCCTCCAGCATGACGTCATAGCTCTGGTCAGTAGATTGCTCCAGGGTCATCAGACCGGCTTGCTCCAGGGCAATAAAGCCGTAGATAGCGGCATTGAGCATTCGCATGACGTCAACCAGCTGAGTACGGCTGAGGTCGTAGCCCTGGAGAGCCTGGTGCAAAAAGGCCAGCAGCTGCTGAATGATGTTCGCCGCCGCCGGATCGCTGGGCTGAAGCTGCACCTGCATCATCACCTGATAGCGGGCCGGATGGGTTTTGGCAAAAGTGCGGGTAAAGTGCCCCAGCTGTTTGAGCAGGTCGGTAGTGACCAAGCGTCCGTCAATCGCCTGCTGGCACTGAATAACGTACTGCTGCCAGAGGGCGATCGCGGTGGTCCGGCGCAGATCGGCACTGTTTTCCAAATGTTTATAGATGGCGGGAGGCTTGATGCCCAGCTGCCGCGCCACCCGGCTGACCCCCAAAGCGGCGGCCCCCTCAGTGTCGATACAGTCGATAGCGGCGGCTACCACAGCCTGACGAGACAGCGATTTTTCTTTTGGCGGGCGACCCATGGCTATAAATAGTTAATGCTTTTAACTAAAAGTGAATACAATTAACTTTATCAAGCTGCGGAGTTTACCGCCCTGAAGCCGTACTGGAGGAGATGGCTCGATGAGTGACCTGGTTTTTCGCCCCGCCCGCCAGCTGGCTCAAATGATTCGCGATCGCGAGGTTTCTGCTGTTGAAGTGCTGGAGGCCCACCTGGCCCAAATTGACAGCCACAACGCCAGCCTCAATGCCCTCTGCACTCTGGATGCTGACCAGGCCCGCGCCACCGCCCGCCGGGCCGATGCGGCCCTGGCCCAGGGCGAAGCCTGGGGAGCCCTGCACGGCGTGCCCGTTACGATCAAAGACATCTTTGAAACCGCCGGGCTGCGCACTACGGCGGGCTACATTCCGCTCAAAGACTATATTCCAGCTCAGGATGCTACTGTGGTAGCCCGCCTGCGGCAGGCGGGGGCCATAGTTATGGGCAAAACCAACCTGGCTGAGCTGGCGGGCGATTACCAGAGCACCAATTCTCTGTTTCCTCGGGTCAACAATCCCTGGAACTTGGACTATACCCCCGGCGGCAGTTCGGGGGGGAGTGCCGCTGCGATCGCCGCCGGGCTGTCGCCCTTCGATTTGGGCAACGATATTGCCGGCTCCATTCGTCAACCCGCGCACTTCTGCGGCATCTATGGGCTCAAACCCACCGATCGCCGCGTCTCTACCGCCGGGCAAATTCCTGAGGTGCCGGGTATGCCGCTGTGCCTGCGCCACATGATTACGGTGGGCTGCTTTGCCCGCTCCCTCGACGATCTGCGCCTGGGGTTTGAGCTGATTGCCAGGGCCGATAGGCGGCGGCCAGAGGTACCGCCAGTGCCGCTAGATGTGCCCTCCGGCAGGGCGCTGGCGAGCCTCAAGATCGCCTGGATTGACCAGTGGGAGGCCGTGCCGGTCGCCACCGAGATTCGCAGCGCCCTACAGTCGGTGGCCCAGCAGCTGAGCGATGCCGGTGCCCAGGTAGAAGCCTGGATGCCCAGAGACTTTGATTTGAGCAAGATTTTGCATCAGTACGGACGGCTGGCCGCCTACCTGAATATTTATGCTCAGCCGGTCGATCGCTATAACCTGCGCCGCAGCGTTGCCCAAATTTTTCGCACCGCTACCCAGGGCGATCGCGACCTGCGCCGGCTGGGCGATTTTAGCCGCCTATTGCCCGAACTCTTAAACCCCAGTTTGAAAGGCTACTTTGAGGCTCTGACTGAGCGCGACGTCTTTACCGCTCAGCTCGACGAGGCGCTGGAGCCGTGGGATGTGTGGCTAACGCCGGTAGCGGCCACAGCGGCCTTTACCCACCGCCCGGCCTGGAGCGCTGTCGACGTAGACGGCAGGCCCTATCCCCATGCGGTGGCCAACGGGGCCTACACCATGCCCTTCAACCTGAGCGGGCATCCGGCGGTGGTAATCCCGATCGGGCTGACGCAGCAGGGATTGCCCATTGGCCTGCAAATTGTCGGCCAGCGCTGGCGTGAGCTAGAGCTGCTGGCGATCGCCCAGGAGATCGAACGCGTGGTGGGCAGGTTTCACCATCCACCGGGCTACAGCTAGCGCCAAGAAATGCGCTGAGACCCTTAACTACAGACGGTTTAAGGCTCCTGCACCTGGGCCTGGAGCCAGCTCAGGTAGGCGGGCAGCCCCTCTACAATCGGCAGCGCAATCACCTCAGGCACCTCGTAGCTGTGGTGCAGGGCGATCGCCGCACTCAGCGCCTCAAACTGACTGAGATCGGTTTTGACAATTAGCTGCCACTCGGCCTCGCTCTGCACCTCGCCCTGCCAGCGGTAGAGCGATCGCACCGGCAACACGCTGACGCAGGCGGCCAGCCGCGAGTCTACCAGGTGGCGGGCCAGGCGATCGGCCTCGGCCTCGGAGCCAGCGGTGACCAGCACAACACCTAGGGATGGGGGCGACATTACTGCTGGGGAATGCGATCGACAAACTGCGACTGGTTCAGGGTTTCGCGGGCAGAGCGATGGGTCCAGCGGGTTTCCCCCTGCACCGTCTCGTAGAGGTAGGCGCGGGCTTCGGCGGGCAGCACCGACTCGGTAAACTCAGTGCCCACCACCACCGCCGCCTTCAGCGACGCCTCACCCAGGTGGGCGCGGGTGAGGTCGGCCCGCGACAGATTTACCCCATCTAGAATGCCGTTCCACAGCACGGCCCCGGTCAGGTCAGAGCCGCTGAGGTTGGCCCCTACCAGACTGACGCCGCGCATGGTAGTGCGGGCCAAATTGGCCGAGCTGAGGTTGGCGTGGTCGAGGTTGGCCCCGTTGAGCTTGGCCTCTTTAAGATTTACCCCGGCCAGGTTCATGCCGTGCAGGTCTAGCCCGTTGAGCCAGGCTCCTTCCAGGTTGGTCGCATCCATGCGGGTGCGCTCCAGATCGGCCCCGCTGAGCCGCGCCCCGGTCAGGTGCGCCCACGACAGGTTAGCGCCGCTGAGATTGGCTCCCCGCAGGTTAGCGCCGCTGAGGTTGGCCCCGCAGAGGTTAGCGCCCCGCAGGTCGGCCTGGCGCAGGTTAGCATGACACAGGTCGGCCCCGCTAAGCTTGGCGCGGCGCAGGTCAGTGCGCACCAAAAAAGCGCCTCGCAGGTTGGCTTTGGTCAAATCGGCCTGCACCAGCCGAGTTTCGCTCATTTTGGCGAAGCTCAGGTTGGCCCAGTTGAGGTCGGCGTGGTCGAGATTGGCCTGGGTCAGGAAGGAGCGGCTGAAGCTGGCCCCCCTGAGGCTGGCGCGGCTGAGATCAACATCGACCAGAATGTGGTGGCTGAAGTCGGCACCGGCCAGGCTAACGCCCGTGAAGTCGCGGTAACCGGCCTCGTATAGCTCCAGAAAGTACTGAATATGCATAATGCTTCGATGGTGAGCCGGAGAACTGGCGGACTCACGGGGGGCAGCTAAAGACACGGTGGGTTCCCTAATCGGGGCATATGAGCTGTGAGAAGGTATAAAAAACGACTTTAAATCGGAGATTTATGAGTGAAGTTAACGCTTCTTTAACTAAGATTCAGGAACATAAAGTTACAGTTCAAAATGTAGTTAATTATTTTTTAACAATTGCCTCTTTTGCAGGCTGAGTGGCTTGAATAAAGCTTATTTGCTTTTTTTGGGCCTGAGCGTCTTCGTTGCTTTTGTTTGATAATTTGGTGAGAAACTTAGCACTTGAGCGAGCATGAACCGATTCATTTTCTGGGGTCTTTGGCTGGGGCTTATTTTGTATGCATTTATACTTGCGCCACCCGATCGCCCCGATACGGCCGATCTCATTCTTCGCCTCTCCACGGGTGATTGGGCGGGCATTAATCCAATCGTTATAGCGCTATTCAACGCCATGGGAATCTGGCCCATGGTCTACGCCGCCCTGGCCCTGGTCGATGGTCATGGTCAACCGCTGCGCGCCTGGCCCTTTGTGCTGGTGTCGTTTGCGGTGGGGGCCTTTGCGCTGCTGCCCTATCTGGCCCTGAGGCAGCCCAGCTCCGGCTTTGATGGTTCCAAGAGCCCGTTGCTGCGGCGGCTGGAGTCGCGCTGGCTGGGCGGGGTGCTGGCGGCGGGGGCGATCGCCCTGGCGGCCTTTGCCTTACTTAAAGGAGATTGGCCCGATTTCTGGCAGCAGTGGCAGACTGGCCGCTTTATTCACGTTATGTCGCTCGATTTTTGCGCCCTGTGGCTGCTGTTGCCGGTGCTGCTGAAGGATGACATGGCCCGGAGAGGGCTGAATCAACCCTGGATCACGGCGGCGGTGCTAGCGCTGCCGCTGGTGGGGGCCTGCCTATATCTGGCGCTGAGGCCAGCTATGGAGGAGGAGGTGAGGCGTGAGGAAGCGATGGGGTAAGCGAAAGGCAAAATTCAAAAGGCAAAATTTTGAACTTTGAATTTTGAACTCCCCACTCCCCCACGCTCCACCTCCCTACGCCGTCATGCTCTGCAACCGACTCAGGGTGCGCTGCACCGACGACAGCGCTTGGCTGTCGCCCTGGGCCTCCAGGTAGGCGCTGGCCCGCTCCAGGTCGGCGATCGCCCGCGCCTGATCGCCCTGGCTCTGGTAGGCGGCGCTGCGGTAGCAGTAGGGCAGCGCAATCGGGTCGCCGCAGGCGATCGCGTCGCTGTAGTCGCGCACGGCCCCTTTCAGGTCGCCCAGCTTTTGCAGGGCGCTGCCCCGGTACACGTAGGCCATCGGCAGGTGGGGCTTGAGGGCGATCGCCTGGGTAAAGTCGGCGATCGCGGCGGCGTAGCGGCGCTGCTCCAGGCGCAGCCAGCCCCGGTTGCAGTGGGGGGCAAACAGCTTATTGTTTTGCAAGATTGCTTCACTAAGGTCGGCCTCGGCGGCCTCGGCCTGGTTGAGTTCGAGCTGGGCCACCCCCCGGTTGTTGAGGGCGATCGCGTGGTCGGGCTGTAGCTGAATCACCTGACTATAGTCGCTAATGGCACCGGGCTGATCGCGCAGATCGTGGCGGGTGGTGCCCCGGTTAAAGAAGGCCACCGCATCGCCGGGCGGAATCACCGGGTCGTGGAAGCGCTGCATCAGCGCCTGCACCACGGCGGGTTCGCTGGTGCGCAGCTTGGCCTCCAGGTCGGGGATGACGGCGCTCAGGGTGGGCAGCGCCTTGAGGCTAACGATGGCGTAGGTATGCCCAATGGCGTTTTCAGAGGGGGCGCTGCTGCCGCTGTCGCAGACCAGGTAGCTCTCGGCGGTGCCCATAATTCTAAACTTGAAGCGATCGGGGTAGTTTTCGCGCAGGGGCAAGAGCTGGTTGAGGGCCGCCTTGAGCAGCTGCAGCTGGCTCGACTCGGTGCCCCAGCGCTGGCTGATGCGCCAGGCCAGGCGACCATCGTGCTGGTCGCCCCGGTGGCACCAGCCAATTTCAAGCTGGCCGCCCCGCTCTAGCAGCTGGCTAAACCGCTGGAGCAGATTTTCATCAATGGTGACGTAGCTGGCCCAGGGCCAGACCAGCAGCACTCGCCGGGTGGCGGTTTCCAGCGCGGCTTCTAGAGCCTGGCGGCTGGGCATGACCTGGGGTTCGCTGGCGGTGTGTACCGGCAGGTCGATAATCCAGTCGGGCTGGGCCAGCGGATGACGGCTCGCTGGAGCCGCCTGAGCCGGAGAATCGTGGCGGGAGGTTTTGAGGTTGGCCTCCGTCTGCTGCACCCGGCGCGCTAGCTGAATCAGGGCTTTACGGTTGGCGGTGTCGGCAGGGGCCGTAACCATCTGGCTGGTGAGCTGCTGCTGCCGTTCGGAGAGCGATCGCGTTACCCCCTCCAGCTGGGCCACCTGGGCCTTGACCTGGCCCAGGTACTGCGACACCACCTGCTGCACCTGCTCCTGGGTGTGGCCTGCCGTTTCCTGACGGCTGACCTGCTGCTGGAGCTGCCGCACCTCGGCGGTCAGCCGCTCTAGCTCGGCGATGCTGGGGGCCGCCGGAGTTGAAGCCCCGCCCACGGGACCCACCGGAATTTTGGTCAGGGCCTGCTCCAGGCGAGTTTGCTGGCGGGTGAGATCTTTGACGTGGTCCACCAGCTGGCTAAATTCTGACTGGGGCACCAGCGCGGCCATCGCCTTCACCACTTCCCCCATTTCAGCTCGGTACTGGCCAGGGTTGCTGGTTTGGGGATACTCGTGCCAGCGGCGATCGATCTGCCCCAGGGCATCTTGCAGGTTGCTTACCAGGGTGCGGGTTTCTGAGCGCAGGTTTTCGAGGCTCACGCGGGTCTGCATGAGGTCGGTTTTGACCTGGGAGAGCTTGTTTTCGGCGGCTTCTACCCGAGGGGCCGTGGCCAGCCGCTGCATGTAGGTGTTGAGGTTTTCAAAGCTGACCTGGGCGGTTGCGGCCTGCTCTTGCAGCTGGGCAATCTGCTGATCAATGCCGGTCAGATCGGGGGTGGGTAGCGTTTCTAGCCGCTGGTTGAGGTGGGCTTTGAGGTCTTTAATTTCTCTTGAAAAACGAATAAACGAGTGGTTGTTGCGATCCATCACCGCGCGCTGAAAATTGGTCAGCGCCTCGGGGGAGGGCATGGCCGTCACCTGCTTGCTCAGGTTGGTCAGGCGGTGGCCGGTTTGACGATGCTGGCGGGCGAGTTTTTCCTGGGCTTCTTCGAGCTGCCGCTCGACTCGGGTGCGGTTGAGCAGGCCAACGGCAGCTAGCACCGTCAGCGGCGCTGACGCCAGAGCGATATTTTGAGCCGCAACCGATGCGACGGCACCGACACCAGACCCCACCACTAGAGCCCGTTCGGCCCGAGTCAACCAATGATTATCAGCCACGTTAATGTCCCCTGATGATTTTGCAGAAGCTTGGCTTTGCGGTAATGACTGAGGGGGCGTCAGGGGGGCTTTACCGCTGCTGATCTACTCTTCGCGGGGCGATCGCGTCATCAGGATAATTTTTGCTGAAAGGACTGAGCTAGGGACGACAAGGGGAACTTACACTGTTGCTCAGTGGGATTGCTCAGTGGGATTCAGCGGAGTGACGAGGCTGTTAGCCAGGCTTCCTGGAGAAGGCAGGGAATGCATTATTGAAGTTAATCAATCAGGAATAAAAAACAAATTGCATTTAATCAATTTACCCCTTCCTTTTTAGACCAAGCATTGGCTAAACTCTATTTCAAATAGGTCTAACTCTATCTAGCCCGTCTATAGATTGATCTAAGTCAATCCTCCCTTGAGACTGGAACTAACGGGTTAGGTTCTGCTTCTGCCCCGCCTGGCACCCTTTACCGTCCTTACTTGCCCAAGGTTTCGACTATGACCCCGATTCTGGCTCAAACCAGCTGGCTGATTCCCCTATATCCGCTGATGGGAGCGCTGCTGACAATTCCCTGGTCGCCAGCAATGATTAGCCGCACCGGCCCGCGTCCGGCGGGCTACATCAATATTGTGATGACGGCTCTGGCCCTGACCCACAGCCTGCTGGCGTTTCTAGCCTTTTGGGGCAAGTCGTCGCCCCAGTTTTTCTTTGCCCCCTGGCTGAACGTGGCCGGGCTCAATTTGACCATTCCCCTAGAGGCGTCAGCGATTACCCTGGGGGCCTGCGTGCTGATTACCACGCTGAATCTGCTGGCTCAGCTGTACGCCGTGGGCTACTTAGAAATGGACTGGGGCTGGGGCCGATTTTTCGCCATGATGGCCCTGTTTGAGGCCGGCCTCTGTGCCCTGGTGCTGTGTAACTCCCTGCTGTTTGCCTACATGCTGCTGGAGATTTTGACCCTGGGCACCTACCTGCTGGTGGGCTTCTGGTACAACCAGTCGCTGGTGGTCACCGGGGCGCGGGACGCCTTTTTGACCAAGCGGGTGGGCGACCTGGTGCTGCTGATGGGAGTGCTGGCGATTTATCCCCTTGCCCACACCTGGGACTTTCGCGAGCTGGCGGCCTGGGCACAGACGGCGAATGTGGATCCTGGTTTAATCACCCTAATCAGCATTGGCCTGATCGCCGGGCCGATGAGCAAGTGCGCCCAGTTTCCGCTGCACCTGTGGCTAGATGAGGCGATGGAAGGCCCGCTGCCCAGCACCATTCTGCGAAATGCGGTGGTGGTGATCACCGGAGTGTGGGTGCTGGTGGAGCTGGAGCCTGTGATTGCGCTATCTTCGACGGCCTCGGCCTTTGCGATCGCCGTCGGTACCGTCACCGCGATCGGCGCGACGCTGATCTCTGCCGCCCAAATCGACGTTAAGCGGGTGCTGTCGTACCTGAGCAGTGCCTACATGGGCCTGATGTTTATCGCGGTGGGGGCTCACCAGCCCGGTGCTGCCCTGCTGCTGGCCCTGGTTTACGCCCTGGGCATGGCAACCCTGGTGATGGGGGCAGGCTCGATCATTGTCAATGTCACCACTCAAGATTTGACCCAAATGGGTGGGCTGTGGGGCCGCCGGCCCGTCACCGCCATGGCGATGATGGCCGGGGCGGCTGGGCTGGTGGCGCTGCCGCCCCTGGGCGGGTTTTGGGCCATGCTGTCGCTGGTTTCGGGGCTGTGGAACGATCAGCGGGGGCTGCTGGTGGCGATCGTGCTGCTGGTCAACTGGCTCACTGCCTTTAGCCTGGCGCGTTTAATTGGCCTCATTTTTGCGGGCAAAACCCAGCAGATGACCATTCGCGCCCCCGAGCCGCTCTGGCTGATTGTGCTGCCGATGGCGATCGCAGCGGGCTTTACCCTCCACCTGCCCCTGGTGATGGGCCAGCTCCACCTGCTGCCCGCCTGGGCTGAGATCAGCCAGGACATGGCTCTGCTGCTGACCTGGTCGAGCATTCTTGGAGCTGTCATCGGCACGCTGCTCTATGTCAACCGCGTGGTTGAAGACCCCAGCAAGCTGATTCAAAAGCCCCTGCAAAACCTGCTAGCCTACGACTTTTACACCCCCAAGCTCTACCGCAACACCTTTGTGCTCGGCGTCGATATGCTGTCGCGCCTGACCGACTGGCTCGATCGCTACGTGGTCGATGGTCTGGTCAACGCGGTTGGTCTGGCCTCGCTGTTTAGCGGTGAAACCCTCAAGTACGGCAACACCGGCCAGCTACAGTTCTACGTGCTAACAATCTCCCTCGGCGTAGCGCTGCTTGGGGTGTTGATGAACTGGCATGCCCTATCGGCGCTGTTTTGAGTCTGAAATTCCAAAGTTCAAAACTCAAACCTGGCTTCCTGTTTTGCACTTTGAATTTTGCATTTTGAATTTCTCTCTGTCTCTCCATCCACTCAACCCACTGTCATGCTCACTCCACTCCTACTGATTCCGTTAATCGGCGCGATCGCGATCGGCTTCTGGCCTGGCCTGACCGGCAAGCAGGCCCGCACGGGTGCCCTGGTGGTTTCAGCCCTGCCCCTGCTGTGGACGATCGGGCTATTTACCCAGTTTGATCTGTCCTTTGGCGGCTTTCAGTTCCACGAGTTTTTGCCCTGGCTGCCCGCCCTCGGCCTCAACTACGAACTCAGCCTCGACGGGCTATCGCTGCTGATGGTGGCCCTCAACAGCCTGATCACCTGGATTGCGATCTGGAGTAGCGCCCCCGACATTGAGCGGCCCCGACTGTTCTATAGCCTGCTGCTGCTGGTGAGTGCGGGGGTGGCCGGAGCCTTTGTGGCCCAAAACCTGATGCTGTTCTTCCTGCTGTACGAAATTGAGCTGGTGCCCTTATACCTGCTGATTGCGATCTGGGGCGGTGAGAAAAAGGCCTATTCGGCCACTAAGTTCTTGCTCTACACGGCCCTGTCGGGGGCGCTGATGCTGGCTGGGTTTCTCGGTACCGTATGGCTAACCGGTGCGAAAGATTTTACCTACTACAGCGTGATGGGCCACGAACTGCCGATGGTGTGGCAGGTGGTGCTGCTGGGGCTGCTGCTGGTCGCCTTTGGCATCAAAATTCCGCTGGTGCCCTTTCACACCTGGCTGCCCGATACCTACGTGTCGGCCTCGACTCCGGTGGCGATGATGCTGGGCGGCGTGCTGGCCAAGCTGGGCACCTACGGCCTGTTTCGCTTTGGCCTGGGCCTGTTTCCCGACGCCTGGGCTGAGCTATCGCCCTATCTAGCGGTGTGGGCCGCGATCAGCGTGCTCTACGGGGCGATTACGGCGATCGCGCAAAAAGACATCAAGCGCATGGTGGCCTACAGCTCGATTGGCCACATGGGCTACGTGCTGCTGGGCGGTGCCGCCATGACTGACCTGGCCCTGACCGGGGCCGTCAGCCAGATGGTCTCCCACGGCATTATTTTGGCCATTCTGTTCCACCTGGTCGGCGTGATTGAGAGCAAGGTCGGCACCCGCGAGCTGGATGTGCTCAACGGGCTGATGAACCCGGTGCGCGGTCTGCCCATGGTCAGCGCCCTGCTGGTGCTGGGGGGCATGGCCAGCGCCGGTATTCCCGGCCTGGTCGGGTTTGTGACCGAGTTTCTGGTGTTTCAGGGCAGCTATGCGACCTACCCGGTGCAAACCCTGCTGGGGGTGATCGGTACCGGCCTGACGGCGGTGTACTTCGTGATTTTGCTCAACCGCACCTGCTTTGGCAAGCTGGACAACGCGATCGCCTACTTCCCCAAGGTCACCTTCTCTGAGAAGCTGCCCGCCTACGTGCTGGCCGGGCTGATTTTGTTCCTCGGCATTCAGCCCAACTGGCTGGTGAAGTGGGGCGAACCCACCGCCAGCGGCATGCTGGCGGCGATACCCATCGTCTCAGATGAGGTGGTGGCCGATGAGGTGATCGAAGCACTGCCCGTGGACGTGATGCCAGACGAAGTGATTTCCCTCCCCATCGCTACCCTGCCCACCCGGCCCTGAGCGATCGCCCCGTAGGGTGCATTAGCGTAGCAATGCACCGCCCTACCCCGCACCCGTCCACCACCCAAATTCTCGCAATGGTGCATTACGGCCAGGGCAGAAGGGAACGGCACAAGCACGGGGGATCTACGGCCTAATGCACCCTACGGGCGATCGGTTAGGGTCAGAGAAATTGCCAAATTTCCTCAGGTACCAGATAGTAGGGGCCATCGCGGAGTTCCGCAGGCGATCGCCATACCGCCTCAAACTGCCGCTTCCCCTCCATCGCCACCAAACTCTCCCGTTCGTACAGCGACCCATCCACAAACCGCCCGTCGTAGACAAACACGATCTCGTGTCCCGGCTCTCCCTCGTAGACGAAGATGTTCTCCACGATGCCCAGTAGCTTTACTTCGGTAACGTCCGCCCCCAGTTCCTCTTTGATCTCACGAATCGCCGCCTCGGCGCTGGTTTCGCCGAAGTCAATGCCGCCCCCCAAAGGCCGCGCAAAGCCCCGCTCCTTCACCGAGTCGTAGCTCTCATGCACCAAAATCTCCTCCCCCCGCCGCAGCAGACAAATCGAAATTGCCCGAATCCGCGCCTTTTTGCCCATGAATAGCCTCCTAAATCGCCCGTCTCAGCATAGAGAGAATTGAGAATTCAAAATGAACAATTCAAAGTTCAAAATGGCCAGTCAACTTTGAATTTTGAACTTCCCATTCACCCACCCACCCACTTTCCTACCCATCCACTCCCATGCCTACCCTCACCGAAACCAAAACCCTCATCCCCCCCTCGACGCATCCCCATGCCGATGTCATTCACCGGCTGGAGGCGGGCGGCTCGATGCTGCCCGATACGCCCGAAAACCTGATGCAGATCATCGGCATCTACAAGGCCTACGCCGTGCCGATGGATTTCTACTGGCGCGACCTGCTCTACATTGCCGAGCGGGTATTTCTCAACCCCGTGCCCGCCTTTAAGTACTTTTTGCCCCAGGAATACCTCGACCTGCACAACCACTACGCGGGCGACACCGCCGATCTGCGGATCTGGCGCGGCGAGGCCACGGCCCACCCCGAGCTGCTGGAGTTTATGGCCAAAGGGGAAACCAAGCGCAAGCTGCCCAAGCTGTTTCTGCACCTGTGGCACGATCGCGTCAACATGGAGTTTGCCGAGGCCTGCATGAAGGCCATGCTCTGGCACCAGGACATGGGCGGTCGGTTCAACGACTACCTGTACACCGATGAGTACAAGCAAGCGTGCGATCGCGCCATTGCCGCCTACTTCAAGGGCAACCCCGTCATGCTGGGGCTGCACAAAGCCTTCCCCGAGATGTTCTACGAAAAGTGCCGCGAACTCTCCTACTATTCCAACCTGGGCCTGTTCTGGGAAGTGATGGCCCCCGTCTTCTTTGAGATGAGCGACATCTATGACGAAGGCGGTTTCGCGGGCGTGCCCGACGCCATGGATTTCCTGGTCAACGGCATTTTTGCGGTCGCTGGTCGCCCTATCTACCACCACGTCTACGTCGGCGACGAGTGCTTTGAGCTAATCCCCAAGTCCTGCGGCTTTACCTGGCTCTATGAGGCGGCTCTGCCCTACGTCGAAGCCGTGTTCTACCGCACCGCGCCCTTCCGGGGCACCAAATCCTACAACGCCCAGGCTGGGCAGGTGCCCCAGGACCAGAACAACTTCCACTACGGCATTCTCTACGCCGATGTCTTCCCGGTCGGCAGCGCCGGTATTCCCCCCACCCTGCTGATGCAGGACATGCTGCACTTTTTGCCGCCGTATCTGCAGGAATACTACGACAAACACTGCCGGGGCGAAGACGACATCCTGATTCAGCTGGGGATTACCTTCCAGCGATCGATGTACAACGTCACCTCAGCGGTCATTCAGGCCCTGCGCACCGCGCTGCTGTATCCGCTAGATGACCAGAACCCTCGCCACCTGATGGCCAACCGCAAGTTCTTTGAAGCTCAGATGGATCGCTTTGTGCGCCCCGAAGCCCGCCTGCGCGACATTCAGCGCCAGGAATACCGGTAGATGGGTGGATAAGCAAGGGTTGGGAATGCAAAATTCAAAATGCAGAGTTCAAAATGAATTTCCTTTCTGAATTTCGCATCGATCATTTTGTATTTCTCCCGCCATAGGATCTTCACCCTCTACCCCCCTTACCCACCTACCCCCTTACCTATCCACCCCTATGCCTACCATCGTCGATATCGCCGTCAATAACGAAGGCTTCTCTACCCTGGTTGCCGCCGTTCAGGCTGCTGGCTTGGTCGAAGCGCTGCAAAGCCCTGGCCCGTTTACCGTGTTTGCGCCGAATGATGACGCCTTTGCCAAGCTGCCCCCCGGCACGGTGCAAACCCTGGTGCAAAACCCGCCCCAGCTGGGCCGCATTCTCAAGTTTCATGTGGTGTCTGGCAAGTACACCAAAGACGAGCTAATCAAGCTGGGTACGGTGGAATCGCTGGAGGGTGCGCCAATTCCGATCGACGGGACCGAGGGCTTTGAGGTCAAAAATGCCACGGTGCTCGCCGCAGACATTGAGGCCGACAACGGCATCATTCACGTGCTGGATAACGTGATTTTGATGGGGTGAGGGGGCCAATTCAGCCAAGCCAGACTAGTTGGCCTGGCTAGGGTGCTGGCTGCATGCCGCTTACAACCGTTGGCAGCAGCTCCGATACAGTGGGATGAATCGGGACCGCCCACTGCAGCGTGGTGTAGGGCTGATCGGCATTCATGAGATCGAGAATGCCGTGGATGGCTTCATCGCCGCCCGTACCCAAAATTGCCGCCCCCAGAATGCGCTGAGTTTCGGCATCGGCCACAATTTTCATTAGGCCCTGGGTCTCGCCTTTCTCGACGGCCCGACTCACCTGCGTCATCGGCCTGGTGCCGATCACCAAGGGTCGGCCCGAAGCACGGGCCTGGGTCTCGGTCATGCCGACGCGCCCGAGGGGTGGGTCGGTGTAGAGTGCATAGCCGAGAATGCGATCGCTCACCCGCCGCTCAGCCCCGTCGAGCAGATTGGCAGCCACAATCTCAAAATCGTTGTAGGAGGTATGGGTGAACGCGCCGCGGCCATTGCAGTCGCCCAAGGCCCAAATGCCCGGTACAGTGGTGCGGAGCTGATCGTCAACCGTGATGTAGCCGTGCTGGTCTGTGGCTACACCAGCGCGATCGAGGCCCAGATCGTCGGTATTGGGTTGCCGCCCCACCGCCAACAGCACGTGACTCCCTATGACTTCCGGCTCTCCCTCGGTGCAGTCAACCTGCACGACCACCCCTTCGGCATGGGGAGCAAAGGCAATGCACTCGGCTCCAGTGCGCACCTGCACACCCTCGGCTTCAAGCATGGCTCGAATCGCAGTGGATATGTCCTCGTCCTCGCGGGAAACCAGGCGCGGGCCTTTTTCGACAACCGTTACTGCGGCCCCAAAGCGGCGGTAAATCTGGGCAAACTCTAGCCCGATGTAGCTACCGCCCACCACCACCAAATGCCGGGGCAGGCTGTCGAGTGCCAGCATAGAAGTGTTGGTTAGATAGTCAATCTCGCCTACACCGGGCATCTCAGGCACCCGCGCCCGACCGCCCACGTTAATAAAAATTTGCGGCGCGCTCAGGAGTTCGTCGCCGACCCGCAGCGTGTTCGCGCTTTCAAACCGGGCCTGACCATGGAAAAGCGTCAGACGCTCCATACTGCCGAGCCAGTTCTCAAGGCCGCTGCGAGAATTTGCCACCACGGCCCTAGTCCGGGCCTTGACCTGAGCCATATCGACCGCGATCGCGCCCGAGATCACCACGCCATAGTCGGCGGCGCGGCGCGCCAGGTGGGCGGCGTAGGCGCTGGCGACCAGGGTTTTGGTCGGCGTGCAGCCGGTGTTAACGCAGGTGCCGCCCAGCAAATTTCGCTCAATCAGCGCTACGGTCATGCCCGCTGCGGTCAGTCGTCCGGCCAGCGGTGGCCCGGCCTGACCAGCCCCAATAATTACCGCATCAAAAGATTGAGTCATGACAGCAGCCCCACGACTAAAACGGCACCAACAATGGCGATCGCATCTTCGATCAGCGCCGCCGGTAGGTCACGGCCCAGGGCGGTCGCAAGCCGCGATCGCGCTGCCGCACCGCCCAATGTACCAATTACCGCACCCACCGCGCCCGCGATCAGCCCGCCCACCCAGGTGCCAACCGGTAGGGCGATCGCCGCCCCTGCGATCGCCCCACTGACAATGCGAGCGCCAAACTGGGCTGGCACCTTGCGACTGGGCGTAAAGGGCAGTTGATCGGTAACAAATTCGCCCAGCGCCAGCGCTGACAAGATCCAGGGGGTGAAGCGGTAGCCCAAAAAGGCGAGCCAGCTGCCGTCGAGGTTGAGGTAGCCCAGGTAGGCGGCCCAGCTAACGGCAGCGATCGCGGTCATGGTGCGTAGACCGGCAATGATGCCAATCAGCAGCGCCAGCAAGTAAACCATAGGGCAGTCTCACCTCTTGCATCCAGTTACATTTGCTTGACCACTGAGCGATTGCGCCCAAAACTCACCGACAGAACGGCGCTATCGATATAGCTATTGTCTATACCGCGTTTGTGAGAATTCTATTAGTCGAAGGTTAAAAGTCGGTTGGTCATCGCGGGTGCTGCGATGGCGAAATCATTGCATACATAGTTAGTGGCGTCAACGACTCCTACAGGGGAAGCCCAAAAAGTATGCTGCTGAGCGTTTAATTGTAGAGAATAGGCCGCTTCAGGTATCGAGGCGGCTGGGCGACGGCGACCTGGCGACCTGACCAAAGAATGTCGCTTAACGGGCTCGCCGCCGCTTTAAATTTTTAGCTGATAGACAGTTCTAGCGGGTTGTACTCGATTTCGACCCTGCTTCCATACTGGATATTTGGAATCGGCGGCGCAATGATTTCAAGGATGGATGGGTTTTGAAAGTTGCGTTCCTTGGTCTCTGGGTGGGGGTAGTAGATCCAGCTGTCGTAGGCTGAGCCTTGAAGCAAAAGCCGACAGCGCGAGAAGGAGAAATCTTCGGGAGGATGGCGATCGGTCCACTCGACCTGGCGAAAGGTGAATTCAGGATTCGTGAGCTGAAAAGTGCTGGGGCTAATAGAAATATTGAGCGTTCCTGGGAAATAGCCTGACAGGTCTAAGCCCAAAGCTCTGAAGAAAGGCGTTTGCATTTCAATGCTTCCAGCTGGATATGGGCCATCGAGAGCGGCCCCAGAGGCTACCTGATGCCCCTGCTGAATGATGCCGTTTACCTTTTGCCAAATGCGATCGTTCATCTGAAGAACTCATCCTTCCGTTTTTATGCTGTTGGTGTCGTAGAGTATTGATTTTCTGTCATTTTAATCCTTCTTACAAAGTTTCTTTCAGTAGCGATGCAGCTGTTTAACCGATTCAATATTTTTTCACGCACGTTGTATTCAATTCGATATTTCCGTTCCTTGTGTTTAAATATGGATATTTTGTCATTAAAAATAGTAGCTACTGCGTATACAAACTTTAAATCATGCAAGGATTCCACATTAGTGATTTGGATGGCCAGAAGCCTAAGCTGCCGAGCAAGTTCATGCGCTTGCTCCTCTGTCAGTCCATGATCTTGATAGTAAAAAATAATAACAGTGGCTAGCCATTGAGCATGTTTAGCCGCATCCTGAATTTCATATTGTGCTTTTTCAACAGGCGAAAGCAAACGGTCAAACAATAACTGCCTTGCGTACTCATCCTTCAAGCTTGAACTTTCGATAAGTTGCAACTCTTTCATTCGACGCTCGTGCTCACGCCTATCTTTTGCTCCAAGCTCATCAATAATAGAATCTAAAAGTCCTGCAATGACTGAGGCTGACATATTAAAATCTGCAACCATTTTTAGGACTCTCCATCGGCTTCAAAGTTACATTAAATAAAGTTCCCAATAGTTCGATGCTATTAACACTCTGCGCAGACGTCAATATTTTTTCTGGTTAAATTACTTTGGCTGACATCAGAAAGAGAGCTTTGTGAAGATACGTTTAGCAATGCTGATCGCGATTGCAGTACTGATTTTAAGCACCTATGGGTACAGAATGTAGAATCATCCAAGTATTCTTTTGAAGAAAACATATCCGCTAGATACAGCCCAGTAATCTTTCAGAACTAACAGGTATTCCTACAACCAAAAAAGGTGATGAATGCATCCATGATGTGACTATACCCATTCCATGGAAGTACTGTTCCTATGACCAGAGTATATTTATCTGGTGGGTGATTCCATTTCATAGTGATAACCATGAAGTGGAATTACCCTTCTAACCACTCACAAAACTCAAAGCCCAGTCCTTGGGCCTGGAAAACTTCAGGACTGGGCGACTCACTATGGAGCTAAAACCTATGATGACAGAGACAAGACAAAGCGATCGCCTACTTACCCCAGATCTAGCCGCCTTTCTGCCCGGCCCCGAGCCGCAGCAGCCCTTGATCGATCTGCGAGACCAGCCCTCACCCGACATATTGCGACTGCTGGCGATCGGCTCTCTCCCCGTGGTCAACGGCTGCGTGATCACTCTGTATCGCTTAGGCTACGCCCGCCCCGAAGAATGGTCGCGGCCATTGCCCACCGTCAACCCCAACGAAGTTATGCGCATACTGACCAAACGCATAACCCTGTTTGAGCAAGGGTAAGAATAGCTAAGGTCTAGCCTGTAGAAGCCAAAAGAACCCCGATTTCTTAGAGAAATCGGGGTTCTCTCTACTCAAACACACTCAAGCGGGCTTAAAGTCGATAGTCAACCCTACAGCGCTGAGTACAGCCACAAAAGTTTCGAGAGTGGGGTTTTCTCCCTCTGCCAAGACCCGTTGCAGGGGCTTGCCAGGGGCATCAGCACTGCTCTCTTGCGTAACCTGCCTGGCTTCGACCACGTTTCTTAGAGCCAACACAAAAGCTTCCCTATTGCCATCCTTCAGAGTTTCATCTAAAGCCGTCTTGAGGTATAAGGCCGCATAGTCTGGGTTAGACAGCCTCACCAGTAAGTCAGTTCGATAATCTTTAACTGGCATCATTCACATCTCCCGCTGTTCGTCTTGGTACATCGCCCAGAGCCGTTGCGCCATCTGAATGTCTTTATTCTGGCCTTTCTTATCGCCGCCAACCAGCAACAGCACAACCCGCATACCCGCTAAACCATAGTAGACCCGATAGCCTGGGCCAAAAAAGAACCGTAGCTCGTAAACCCCTGCGCCAATGCTTTTGCGATCGCCAAAATTTCCCAAACTTACCCGGTCAAGCCGAGCATCAATTCTGGCCTGGGTTTGGGCATCAAGATTTGCAAACCACTCGTCAAAGGGGCAAACTCCCTGCGAAGTCACATATTTTTGGAGTTTCCACTGCCCCTGACTCATAGATGCCCTAGTTCTTTCCCAATACAAAGATTCCCGATTTCTTTAAGAAACCGGGAATCTAACTACAGAAGGAGTTTTCTACCGCTCCGTTAATTTGGTCAGCAGTTTGTTCGATCGCTCCACATAGGCCTTCATGCCGTTGGCATCAAAGCCCTTTTGGGCCATCAGCGCCGTGTCGTAGATCTGGTTGCAGATCATCGTCGCCATATCGCCTGCTGGGGAGCTGCCGCCATCGGCCCCGATAATCGTGCTCTGGCTCAGGCCCAGCAGGTTTTGAATCAGCGGGTGGGCGGTATTCACCATCAGCACGTGGTCGTCGGGGAACTGCATTTCCTGCTGCTGAATCATCGCCATGGTTTCCTGCATGCGGCGGGCTTCTTCGGGCAGCAGCACCATCGCCGGGGGTGCATTTTCACCCTTCAGCGCCTGGGGTTTGACATTGACGCGGGGGCGGTTGATCGCCTTCTCAAACATTTCCTTGACCTGGTCGTCGCGAGTTTTGTTGGTGGCCGGGTCAACAATTTCACTCTGCTTTTCTTTGTCGAGCAGGGTGTCGTCGAGATCTGCATCCACCCGCACGAATTTCACATCCGAATACTCGCGCTCCAGGGTGGGGATAAAGTGGGTGTCAATGAACGAATCCATGAACAGCAGCTCCAGGCCCTGGCTCTTGAACAGCTCGATATAGGTCGCCTGGGAGACTTCGTCGGTGGCGTAGAAGACGCGGTTTTCGTGCTTGTCTTTGTTGCGCTCCAGGTACTCCTGTAGGGTGGTGTAGAAGTTGCCCTTGGCATCGGTGGCGGGCTTGGCGGTCTCAGAGACTTCGGCCCAGGCGTCGCCCTCGTCGGTTTGCACTTCCACTTTGGGGGCTTCTTCCGCCTCGCCCAGCTTAGCGGTGGTGCGGAAGATCAGAATGTCTTTGACCTGCTCTTTGAACTTGTCGTCGTTGAGGGAGCCAAACTTGACGAAGTTGCCCAGATCTTGCCAGCTGGCGATGTACTTGGCGGGGTCGTCGCGGTACAGGGCTTTGAGGCTATCGCCAACTTTTTTGGCGATGTAGTCGGCGATGCGGCGCACGGTGCGATCGCCCTGCAAGAAGCTCCGGCTCACGTTGAGCGGAATGTCAGTGCTGTCGATGACGCCGCGCAGGGGCAGCAGGAAGCGGGGCACCACCTCTTCGCAGTTGTCGGTGACAAAGACCTGGTTGCTGTAGAGCTTAATGCTGCTCTTGGTGATGTCGATATCGGGCTTGAGCTTGGGGAAGTAGAGAATGCCGTTGACCACAAAGGGGTAGTCGGTGTTGAGGTGAATCCACAGCAGCGGGTCTTCCTGGAAGGGGTAGAGGTAGCGGTAGAACTCCAGGTAGTCTTCATCGGTGAGGCTGCTGGGCGACTGCTTCCAGGGGGCTTCGTGCTTGTTGACCACCTCGCCGTCAATCTTGATCGGCACCGGCATGAAGTCGCAGTAGGTCTTGATCAACTGCCGAATCCGGGCGGGCTCCAGGTACTCTTCTTCGCCCTCCATCAGGTGCAGGGTGATGGTGGTGCCGACGCTGCTGCGCTCGGAGGCGCTGAGTTCAAACTGGGTGGTACCGTCGCAGCTCCAGTGAACGGCTTCGGCCCCCTCTCGGTAAGAAAGCGTGTCGATTTCGACCGTGGAAGCCACCATAAACGAGGAGTAAAAGCCCAAACCAAAGTGACCGATGATCGGGTCTTCGGCGGCGCTGTCTTTGTACTTGGTGATGAATTCTTCGGCGCTGGAGAAAGCTACCTGGTTGATGTACTTCTTGATTTCGTCAGTGGTCATGCCGATGCCGGTATCGGAGACGCTGAGGGTTTTCTTATCTTTATCAAGCTTAATTTCAATTTCGGGGCTGCTGATATCGCCAGCATATTCTCCCGAGCGAGAGACCATCGAGAGCTTCTTAATCGCGTCTACAGCGTTGGAAACCAGCTCGCGCAGAAAAATCTCGTGCTCAGAGTAGAGCGCTTTTTTGATAATCGGAAAAATATTCTCGGTATGGATCGAGATATTGCCCTGTTCCAAAATCGTTGTCATGGCGGTGCGGTAGTGGTTCGGATAATGGTTCTCTTATCAGCAATCTTTGACGCTGCTGGCAAAATTTACAAGCGGCAATTTCTCGACTGAGAGGTTCGGTTGACCCTACTGAGGCCTCTGCTGAGCGACGGCAGAGAGTGTCTGAAGTAACAGTAAGAGGCTGAAAAAATTGCTATCTGTACCTGGGAAAGATAAGAATTTTGTGCTCATGTTGCGGCCTGTTGGCGTCTAACCCCTATACTGACTCCCGATCGCCCGCAGATCTCAAACACTGCTGCGGCCAGACTTCTGCCCTCAAATGTCCTTCTACCATTCAACGTTATGAGTCATCCCAAGCGTATGTCGCCCCCTAAGTCTCCTTGGCCGGTGTGGGCTGTCCACCGCTGGCGAGACTTAAAGCAGCACCGCTCCTGGGTGGGGCTGGGGTTGGTGGCGCTGCTGCTGGTCAGCATTGTGCCGCCCGCCTGGGGGCAGGAGGGAGCCACCACTGGGGTTGACGCCATTTTTGAGCCGATCGTCAACGTGATGGCGCTGCTGCTCTTTTTCCCCGTTGGCGGCGAGAACGGCTTTCCGTTTATTGTGCTGTGGCTGTTTGTCGCGGCGCTGTTTTTTACCGTGCGGATGGGGTTTATCAACCTGCGGGGCTTCAGGCATGCCATTGAGGTAGTGCAGGGCAAGTACGACGACCCCCATGACGAGGGCGAGGTGTCGCACTTTCAGGCGCTGGCGACGGCGGTGTCGGGCACAGTTGGTCTGGGGAATATTGCCGGGGTGGCGATCGCCATTCAGCTCGGCGGGCCGGGGGCGATGGTTTGGCTCACCCTGGCGGGCTTTTTGGGCATGGTGACCAAGTTTGTCGAGTGCTCGCTGGCGGTCAAGTACCGCCGCATCGACAACGACGGCACGGTGCTGGGCGGTCCCATGTATTACTTGACCCGCGGCCTAGCGCCCAAAGGGATGCGGCCGCTGGGCCAGGGGCTGGCGGTGCTGTTCTGCATTCTGTGCCTGGGCGGCAGCCTGGGCGGGGCCAATATGTTTCAGTCAAACCAGGCCTACGCGGCGATTTCTAGCCTGATTCCAGGGCTGCCCGCCTGGGTGTTTGGCCTAATTTTGGCCTCCCTGGCGGCCTTTGTGATCATCGGCGGCATTCGCCGGATTGGGGCGGTAGCCGAGAAGCTGGTGCCCGCCATGGCGCTGATCTACGCGATCGCCTGCATTTTTGTGATTGTGGCCAATATTGGTCAGGTGCCCGCCGCCATTGGCACCATCTTTAGCGAGGCCTTTGCTCCTACCGCAGCGGTGGGCGGCCTGGTTGGGGTCATCGTGCAGGGCATTCGCCGCAGCTCGTTCTCTAACGAAGCCGGGGTAGGGTCGGCCCCCATTGCCCACGCCGCCGCTCGCACCGACGAGCACATTCGCGAGGGCATTGTGGCCCTGCTAGAGCCTTTCATCGACACCATCGTGATCTGCAACATGACGGCGATCGCGATCGTGCTGACCGGCGTTTACCAAGACACCGGGGCCGAGCTGAGCGGCGTCGCCATGACCGCCAACGCCTTCGCCTCGGTAATCGGCTGGTTCCCGATTGTGCTGAGCATTGCGGTCTGCCTGTTTGCTTTCTCCACCATTATTTCCTGGAGCTACTACGGCATTCAGGCCTGGGCCTACCTGTTTGGCGAGCGCACCACCATTGTGTTCAAAGTCATCTACGTGGTCTGCACCTTTTTGGGCACCCTGACCAGCCTGGGGCTAATTATCGACTTCAGCGACCTGATGCTGCTGGGCATGGCCTTCCCCAACCTGATCGGCTGCTATATTCTCTCCAATGAAATCGCTGGCGACTTAAAAGACTACTGGCAGCGCTTGAGCACTGGCGAGATGCAAACCTACAGCCCAGTTGCCGTTAGCTCGTCAGACGAGTCTTAGGAGCTGTCATCAATTAGCTGCTGGATGCCTGAAAATCAAGGACTACAGCCCCTAGCCTTTTTTTGGGTAGGGCGTGGCCAAGCTTGTAATACAGCGCTTCTGGCCAGAATTGATGACACGCCCTAGGACTGTTGGGGTAGGTCAGCACAGCGGTCTACCCCATTTTGCCCCGACTCATTTTTACGAGCCTGCTCCAAACTAATAATGAACTGACGCCGCAAGCGCGGCGGTGTAGCCTGATAGTCACCGTATAGCTTGCAAAATCGCCAGAACTTTTCTACCGTTGCCCAGGGGCGGCTGTCAGGCGCGATCGGGTCTAGTGCTTCTGAGGTTTGAACCATAGAAAGCCAAAGCATAATTACCTCCAGTCCTAAGGCTTGCTGTTTTCTCTAGCTGCCCTAAGCCTAAAGTGCCCCCGATTGAACAGCAAAGTATACCCTCGATAGCAACTATGCAAAAACACGATAGTGCCATCAGCCTAATCTGATGGCACTATCGTTTGAAGCTATGTTGTTGGGCTGCTGGCAGCGCAGAACTAGTGACGCAAAACCAAAACGGGGCAGCGAGCAAACCGTACCACCCGCTCCGCTACAGACCCTAGAAAAAATCTAGATAATCCCGTTCGTCCCCGGGAGGGAATGACGATTAAATCAACAGCATTGTCCTCGGCATAATCGATAATTTCAGAGCTTGGGTTGCCAATTTTTACCGTAAATTTGATGTTCTCATAGGCCTGCCCAGAAAATTTTTCGTGGAATAGCGCTTTAATGTGGTCAATGCGAGTTTGATCATCCACCGTTTGCCATACCATACCCGGTTGAGTTGGCTCTAGCGACGAAAGAACGTGAATGACGTGAATGTTAGTGGCGTTCTGAAAAAAGGCAAGGGTTTCGTTGAGGGCGTGACCGGCCTCTTCAGAAAAATCGATGGGAACTAGAACATTATCGCTAGCAAATAAAGTCATAGGGAAATCCTCTTACAGCTACAACGGCGGGCCTACTGGCGTCAGTGCGGAGCTTAAACGTCCTTGGGTTACAGTTGGTAACAGATTTTCTACACCGTGGTCAAAAAAACGGACCCAAGAACCTGGACTGATGGCCACAGTTTAAAACGAACTTAGACCGTGTCCTGTGTCATCTGTTTCGATTTGTCAACAAGTTTTTGCCGCTAGCAGCTAGTTGCCTCCCGGATAACCGACGGGTAAGGGGGCTTTGAATGACCGTAACCCAACCTTTTCTTAAAGGCTTAAACCCACTGCCAATCAAGGGTTTGCGGGAATCAGCCAAGAATTTTTTAGTCGCCAGATTTGGCCTTGAGACCTAATCTCTGGAGCGGTGTCAGAGCGGCCTTTCAATGTCCTGAATAGCCACGTAAGTTAACTTCTTTAATCAAAGTGGGTTTTATGACCCTGTGGGCACTTTAAAGTCAGGGTGTGGCTGGGCTAGGTTGCCGTAAATGCAGTCGCTACCACCCATTCAGACGGTTTGAGGTAATGACAACGACCCAGACCGCTTTGAGGTTGAATCGTTGTCAGTGGGGATAGCGTATGCAGCAGTCAGTGCCGGTGGAGAGAGCGTTGGAAAAGCTATCGCTACCGCAAAAAGCCTTAAAACATCGGCAGAGTAGCCTCGGGTTAGGCATTCTGCTGCTGCTGGGCGTGCTGGGCAACTACTTGCGCTGGTCGTTTTTCTTTAACATTGACTTTTTATTTGGCACCATTGCGGTTTGGCTGGTGCTTGGCTTTTACGGGGTGCGCTGGGGGGCGATCGCCGCTCTAATTGCCGCCAGCTGCACCTATTTTTTATGGAACCATCCCTACGCCATTGTCATTTTCTCGGCGGAGTTTTTGGTGGTAGCGAGTTTTGCCCTGCGTCGCCGCCAGCACAACCTGGTACTGCTCTGCGCCCTGTTTTGGGTGGTGCTGGGCATACCGCTGGTGTGGTTGTTCTATAACCAGGTGCTGGGGTTAGACCCCAACCAAACCCAAGTCATTGCGCTCAAGCAGGCAATTAACGGCATTTTTAATGCCCTAGTCGCCAGCCTGCTGCTGGCCTATACGCCCCTCTATCGCTGGCTGGGGCGGCCTCAGCCGACCAGTGCTCTATCGCTACAGCAGACGCTGTTTAACCTGCTGGTGGCCGCTGCCTTTTTTCCTACCCTACTATTAATGGCTATCAATAGCCACCGGGTCGTGGCTAATGTGGTGAGCGAAGAGCAAATTCACCTCAACCTTTTTTCTCAACCCCTGGCGGCCCGCATCGACAGCTGGTACGACCGCCATGCCAGCGCCACGACAGCCCTCGCCCAAATTGCCGCTGAGGCGGAGGTGACGTCTTCACCAACTCAAAAGACTGCTCTTGAGGCCCAGGCTGAAACCATTCAAGCGCTGATTCCCGATTTTCAGCACCTGGTTGTGACCAATGCTGCCAATCAGATTGTGGCCCAGACCGATAACAACCATGGCCCTAACCATACGCTTCGCATTCCCTTCGCCAGCCATACCGCCGTCAATGCTAAGCCAGTCCTCTCCTCCGATCGCCTGGGAATCGATACCCGTCAGGAAAACACCGTTTTGCTGAGCCAGTCGGTGCTCAATCGGGGGCGGGCTGAGGGGCGTGTTTGGGGCGAAATCAACCTCACCACCCTGCAAACGATGGTGGCAGAAACCGCCACTACGCTCAATTTTCAAATGGCCCTGGTCGATCGCGATCAACGGGTACTGATCAGTACCGACCCGGCACGGCCCTGGGGTACGGTGTTTGACCTGCGCCAAACCGGAGAAGTCGTTAGCCTCAGCGACGACACCTATCAGTGGTTGCCAACTTCGGGTAGCGACCTCAATGCCGTACGCTGGCGCAACTCTCTGTTTGTACAAGAGGTACCCCTGCCCGCGATCGCAGGCTGGACGTTAATCGTCGAGTTAGCGGCCCAGCCTCAGGTTTACCGGGTGCAGCAGGAGCACACCAAAAGCCTGCTCATTTTGATGGGGGTGACGGGGCTGGCGCTGGCGATTGCCACCTGGCTCAGCCAGCGGTTTGTTGACCCGCTCTTTGAACTGACCCAGGTGACGACCAACCTGCCTACCCAGGTGCAGGAACGGCGGGTCATTCAGTGGCCCAACAGCCCGGTACTAGAACTGCGATCGCTGGTGCAAAACTTTCAGCAGATGGCCGTTACCCTGACTCAAAAATTTCAGGAATTGCAGCAGGCTAAGCAAACGGCTGAGGTCGCCAACCAGGCCAAAAGCGAATTTTTAGCCAACATGAGCCACGAACTGCGCACCCCCCTCAACGCCGTGCTGGGCTTTACCAATCTGCTGCGCCGCCAGCCCGATCTAGCGCCGCACTACGGCGAGCTAGACCTGATTCACTCAAGCGGCGAACACCTGCTAGAGCTAATCAATGACGTACTCGACCTGGCCAAAATTGAAGCTGGGTGCGTCACCCTCAACGCTACCGCCTTCAGCCTGTCTGGCCTGATTGCCAACCTGGAGAGCATTTTCTCGCTGCGGGCCAAAGCCAAGTCAGTTCACTTCACCGTAGAGTGCGGCGCTGACCTGCCGCAGTTCATTCAAGCCGATGAGCGCAAGCTGCGCCAGGTGCTCATGAATCTGCTCAACAACGCGGTTAAATTCACCGAGGCAGGCCACGTCACTCTGCGGGTTTTGCCCATGACGGCCCCCAGCCCCCAGGGCTACAGGCTGCGGTTTGAGGTCATCGACTCTGGTCCTGGCATTGCCCCCGAGGAGCTAGGGCTGCTGTTTCAAGCTTTCTCACAAACCGAAGCTGGGCGGGTCAGCCACGAAGGCACTGGCCTGGGGCTGCGAATTAGCGATCAGTTTGTGCAGCTGATGGGAGGCAGTATTGAGGTGCACAGCCAGCTTGGACAGGGGTCACAATTTAGCGTAGTGGTGCCGGTGCAGCCGGCCACCGCGGCTCAACTGCCCCCGCTGCCTGTGCGTCAGGCCACCGGGCTGGCCCCTCACCAGTCGCCCTGTCGACTGCTGGTAGTCGATGACCAGTTCAGCAATCGTCGCTTGCTGAGGCAGTTTCTGCTCGATTTAGGGTTCGAGGTGCGCGAAGCCTGCAACGGCCAGGAGGCGATCGCCCAGTGGCAAACCTGGCGGCCCCACCTGATCTGGATGGACATGCGCATGCCTGTAATGGATGGCTTTGAGGCCACGCGCCAGATCAAAGCGCAGATGCAGGGGCAGGCCACCGCCATTATTGCGCTCACCGCCAGCGTCTTTGCTGAAGAAAAATCGCTGGTGCTCTCGGCGGGCTGCGACGACTTTATTCGCAAGCCCTTTCAGCCAGAGGTAATTGTCGGTAAGCTGAGGCAGCACCTGGGGGTGGAGTTTACCTACGCCCAGCCCGAACCCAGTGCAGCCGTAGAGGCTCCTGGGGTTGTTGACCTACCGAAGGGTAGCCTAAAGGATATGCCTGCGGCCTGGCGCGATCGCGTTTACCAAGCCGCCACCCAGGCCGACCAGCAAGCCCTACTGCGGCTGATAGAAGACCTGTCACCCGATCAAGCCGCCGTTCATCAAACCCTGCACCGCTGGATCAACAACTTCCAGTTTGACAAACTTATGACCCTCACCCTCGGGGACGATGAGCACCACTTGCAGCCCTAAACCCGTCATTTTAATTGTCGATGATATACCCGATAACCTGCATCTGCTGACGCGGGAGCTATCGGCCCAGGGCTACGAAACGCGGGCCGTGCTGACCGGCACCATGGCGCTAACGGTGGCCCGCTCTACCCCCATCGACCTCATCCTGCTCGACATCATGCTGCCCGATATGGATGGCTATACCGTCTGCCAAACCCTCAAAGCAGACCCGGCCACCGAGGCCATTCCGGTCATTTTTCTCAGCGCCCTCGACGAGGCCCTAGACAAGGTCAAGGCCTTCACGGTCGGCGGCGTAGACTACGTGACCAAGCCCTTCAAAACCATCGAGGTGATGGCCAGGGTCAGCACCCAGCTCAGCCTGAGGCAGGCCCAGCTGCAGCTACAGCAGTTTAACCAGGAGCTCGAAAACCAGGTGCAGCAGCGCACCCACGAACTGGGCACCGCCAACCGATCGCTGCAGGCCGAAATACAGGTGCGGCAGCAGGTCGAACAAGACCTGCGCCACAGCGAACTGCGCTACCGGCTGATTGCCGACCACATGGGCGATTTGGTCTGTCTGCACAACCCAGATGGGCAGTTTCTCTACGTCAGCCCGTCGGCTCAAACCCTGCTGGGCTATGCCCCTGAAGCGCTAATCGGCAAATCGATCGCCGACTTTTGCCATCCCGACGATCTCCAATACGTGCAGATTCACTTTAAAGCGCCCCTAGAATCTACTCAGGCGATGACCCTCTGCTATCGGTTTCGCCGCCAGTCGGGGCGCTATCTCTGGCTCGAAACCCTGACCAAACCAGTACTCGATGAGACGGGGCAGATGACAAGCACGGTCACCAGCTCCAGGGATGTGACCCGCCGAGTCAAAATTGAGAAGCAGCTGCGCTACGACTCGCTACACGATGCGCTCACCCACCTGCCCAACCGCGACTGGCTAGCCAAGCGCCTGGAGCTAGAAATTCTGCAGTGCCAGCGCTACAGCCAGACCTGCTTTGGCCTGCTGATGATCGACCTCGATCGCTTCAAAGCCGTCAACGACAGCCTGGGGCACCTGACCGGCGACAAACTGCTGATTGCCGTGAGCAGCCTGCTCAAGAGCTGCGTTCGCGATATCGATATGGTGTCGCGCTGGGGGGGCGATGAATTTGTGATTTTTCTGGACCGAATCACTGACCTAAAAGAAGCGATTCAGGTGGCAGAACGAATCAAAACCGTGCTGGAAAGTCCGATCGAAGTGGATGGCAAAATCATTTTCACCTCGGCAAGTATTGGTATCTTGATGGGCAACAGCGCCTACAAAACCAGCAACGAAATTTTTCGCGATGTCGATATCGCCCTGTACCGCGCCAAGGCCCTGGGCCGCAACCGCTACGAAATTTTTGGCCTCGAAATGTATCAGGAGGCGATCGCGCTGCTCAACCTGGAAAACGATCTGCGCCTGGCCATTCACCAGCAGCACTTTGTCACCTACTATCAGCCCATTGTTTCGCTATCCACCCAGGCTCTGCTGGGGTTTGAGGCCCTGGTGCGCTGGCAACACCCCGGCCGGGGGCTGGTGATGCCGGGCGATTTTATTGACCTGGCCGAAGACACCGGCTTAATTAAAGCGATCGGCAGCCAGGTTTTGCGCCAGGTTTGCCAAACCATCAAACAGTGGGAAAACGAGTATTCCCTCGACGACAATTTTCGGGTCAGCGTCAATGTCTCGGGGCAGCAGTTCCGCGATGCCACCTTTATCACTACCCTCGACCACATTCTGGCTGAAACCGGCGTACGGGGCGATCGCCTTAAGCTTGAAATTACCGAGCGCGTTTTGCTGGAGCAGTCAGACAGCATTGCCCAAACCCTGGCCGACATTACCGCCCGAGGCATGCAGCTTAGCATCGACGATTTTGGTACCGGCTACTCGTCGCTGCGCTACCTCAGCCAGTTTGCCGTCCAGACCCTCAAGATTGACCGCTCCTTTGTCAGCCAAATGCAGCCCCGCCGCCAGGGCATTGTGCAGGCCATTATTGACCTGGCCCACAACCTGGAGATGGACTGCATCGCCGAAGGAGTCGAGACCGCAGAGCAGCGATCGCAGCTGCTACAGCTCGGCTGCGAAGCCGCCCAGGGCTATCTCTTCTCTCGCCCCCTACCGCTGGCGGCGGCCAGCGAAGCGCTCCAGCACTGGCCCTAGCCGCGCCTGGGCCAGCTGTTGGCGCGAATGTTTTGCGCGGCCAAGTCTACCGTTTCGGTCACGCGGCGATCTCGAGTTTCGGCTCGCTTGGCGCTGGCGATCCACTCCAGAATGCCGCGCTTGGCCGATCGCGGAAACGCGTCAAAATTGGTCTGGGCCGTGGCGTTAGCCGCCAGGGCCGTCGCCAGATCCGCTGGTATCTCCAGCCGCTCGATCGCATCGAGCTTCTCCCACGAACCGTCCTGCCGGGCCGCCTCAAGCTTAGCTAGCCCAGGGGGCCTCATCAGCCCCGCCGTCGTCAGCGCCTCAATCCGTTTTTTGTTCAGCGCCGACCAGCCGGTACCGGGCTGGCGGGGGGCAAACCACAGCATGGTGCGCTCGTCGTCGAGCCGGTTGGGCTTGCTGTCAATCCAGCCAAAGCAGAGCGCTTCTTCAACCACGTCGTTATACGAAACGTAGGGCCTACCCGGCAATTTTTTGTAGGTAATTAACCAGATCCCCTGACTGCGGGCGTAATTTGCCGCCAGCCACTCGCGCCACTCGGCCCGGCTCTCAACCTGAACAGAATTTTTGGGTGTCTCCTTGTCCATAACAGCTCTGCAAGGGCGGACTGGGTTGATTTATATCCAGGGATGCGGCAACAGGGTGTGCAGGGTTATGTGACTTAGAACGGGCTTGGGTAACCAGGTCTTGATACATTATCGCCAGCGCCTATCTCCACATCGATTGATTTAGCGCCCGCGCTCGGCCATGCTGATGCGATCGCCCAGCTGCCGAATGGTCTGGGCCAGATCGAGGTCGCGCTTGAGCTGTTTTTCGATTTTAGAGCAGCTGTAAAGCACCGTCGTATGGTCTTTGCCGCCGAAGGCATCGCCAATTTTAGGCAAACTGAGGTCGGTATGCCGCCGCATCAGGTACATACCGATTTGGCGAGCCTGGCTGATCTCTCGTCGCCGCGAAGCGCCTTTGAGGTCGTCTATCGACACCCCAAACTGCTCGGATACCGCTGCGATCACCGCACCGGGGGAGGCCTCAATTTTGTCGGCGGGCGGGTTGAGCACGGCCATCAAATTTTCGACCGTCATCGGCAGGCCCGAAATCGACGTGTAGGCGATCGCGCGAATCAGAGCCCCCTCTAGCTCGCGAATGTTGGAGGTATAGCTGGCGGCAATGTACTCGATCGCCTCGCGGGGAATCTGCACCTGCTCATACTCCGCCTTCTTCTGCAGAATGGCGATCCGGGTTTCGTAGTCGGGGGCCTGAATGTCGGCAATCAGCCCCATCGAGAAGCGTGAGATCAGCCGGTCCTGCAGGCGCAAAATTTGGTTGGGGGGGCGGTCTGAGGCCAGCACAATCTGCTTGCCCGCCTCGTGCAGCGTATTAAAGGTATGAAAAAATTCCTCCTGGGTGTATTCCTTGCCCTCAATAAACTGAATATCATCCACCAGCAAAATATCCACATCCCGGTAGTGGGAGCGAAAGTGCTGCATGCTGTCGCGGCGAATGGCGGTAATCAGGTCGTTGGTGAACTGCTCAGTCGAGACGTAAGCCACCCGCGCCTGGGGGGCAATTTCCTGGCGGTAGTGACCAATGGACTGCATCAGGTGGGTTTTGCCCAGGCCCACCCCGCCGCACAAAAACAGCGGGTTAAACTCGCGCCCTGGGGCTTCGGCCACCGCTAGCGCCGCCGCGTGGGCCATCCGGTTGTTGGCCCCCACCACAAAGCGCGAAAACACCGCCTTGGGGTTGAGGTCGTTGTAGTTTTCCTGGGTGGGGGACGGTGGCTCTGCCAGAGCCTGGCGCGTCGGCGGCGCGGGTCGCGTCGGCAGGGCGGGAGTCTGGGTGGGCCAGCTGACCTCGGCCATGGGCAGCAGCGCGGCGGCGGCATTTTCTCCCTCCGGCACCACGGTCACCTGAAGCTCAATGGCCTTGCCCAAAATATTGTTGACCACCTGGGTAATGGTGCCCGCGTAGTGCTTCTGCACCCAGTTGCGGGCAAAGGGGTTGGGGGTCGAAATCACCAGGGCGCGATCGCTCAGGGTTTGCGCCTGGGCCGGCTTAATCCAGGTTTCAAAGGTGGGGCGGCTCAGCTCCACCTGAAGCTGACTCAGCACCTCTTCCCACAACCGATTTAGGGCCTGATCCACGGTTTACCTCTTAAAGAACCGCTGCCCAAGGGCAGACATATCGCAGGGTTAGTCACTCGGGGCCACCTCCATCCCGCTAGTACTCTGGCGCCAGAACTTAGGCACCAGAATTGGGTTTTCCAAGAGGTGTAGCCGCTTTCCCAAAACCTGACCCCAGACTGGAGTAGCCAGTCGTGGTGGCGTTGGGGATCTTTAGGGTACTAGATATATGGTGAAAAAATGTCCCTAATTCTACATCTAGCGTTTAAGAAAAAATTGGATCCGTAGTGCCCCAGTCGATTCAGGTGCCGGTAGCATCCTGCTGGTTTATTGAAGCACAGGTGCCAGGTTCCTGGGGCCGATGTATACAATGACTACAGTATTGATCGACAACTCGCATTCCCCTCCCCAGCTGAGCGCAATGACTATGCCAGACTCCTCTCAATGGCAGCCGTCCAAACCCCAAGGCCAGGCTCCCTCAGCAAAGGTGTTAACCCTGGGTCATCCGGTCCTGCGCCAGGTGGCTCAGCCGGTAGTATCGCCTGCAGCAGCGGCGAGTGACGGGCCTCTGCAACAGCTAATTGATCAGATGCTTGACACGATGCGAGCCGCCAATGGCGTCGGTATTGCCGCTCCCCAACTGGGCCAGGCGCTGCGGGTGCTGGTGGTGGCTTCGCGCCCCAACCTGCGCTACCCCCACGCCCCCCATATGGAGCCGGTGGTGATGCTCAACCCCCAGGTAATAGCTGCCAGCGACGATTTAGAGCTGGGCTGGGAAGGCTGTCTCAGCGTGCCCGGATGGCGCGGTCGGGTGCCCCGTCATCGGACGGTTGAGGTAGAGTACTGCGATCGCTATGGTCAGCCCCAGCGTCAGGTGTGGGAGGGCTTCGTCGCCCGCATCTTTCAGCACGAGGCGGACCACCTGGAGGGCAGAGTATTTCTCGATCGGGTGCTGTCAGAAACCGACCTGCTTTCTGAGGAGGCCTACCAGGCGATAGAGATTGCCGATCTGCCCTGAGGCAGGGCCTGAAGCAGGATATTGGTCCATTTCTAAAAACTATCCAACAGAACCAGGGCTAATCCCAGCCAGTCAATTACCCTGATACCTCTGGTCAGGCATGCCCTGTGCAGATGTTTTTGGCCGCTCGTAGGCCACAGGAGGCAGTTTGAGTTCCCATTCCCAGCCCCGCATCGTTCCCCTCGATATGTTGGATACCGACTACGCCAAAATGGCGGCGGGTGAGCCCATTCCCGACGACAAAAAGCAGCGGCTGGCCCAGGATAGCTACGACTTTACCCGCCTGGGCAAGCACATTGCCCGCTACCGCTACGGTGGGCTCGACCAGCAGGGGCGCGACGACATTCTCTGCACCCTGGGTACCACCGCCGGGCTGTTTACCCTGGCCGATACCGAAGATATGAACGATCGCCTGCGCCAGACCGGCCGCTTCTACCTCACCCCCGGCGAGCGCCAGCAGGTGCTCAACTGGCTCGTCGATGAGCTAGGCGTTGATTTAGAAGCTGAGTAAGACCAGCGTCGTCAATAGTAATAGTGAGGCCAGTGAGGCAGCAGCCATAACCCAGGGAACCCTTCTTCCCTACTGCCCCCAGATCCTTATCGCTCCCATCCTTTTACTTTTTCCATCCCCTTCATCATCCTCACCCCCTCCCCCATGCCTACCCATAGAATTCTCTCTGGCCAAGGAATAGATCGTCGCCCAATCGTGATAACTCAATGTAAACGAGTGTTTCAATCGAGTTACAACCCGTGAGAGTGGCCCAAAATGCCCAAAATCCCGTGATACGATTCATCCGTAGCTTTTGCAATAGTGGAGTAGGCACCCTTGGTACTTCGGGTAGCAGTAGTAGGATCAGGTCCAGCAGGCTCCTCGGCTGCTGAGACATTAGTCAAAGCCGGTATTGAAACTTACCTGTTCGAGCGCAAGCTCGACAACGCTAAGCCCTGCGGTGGGGCCATTCCCCTGTGCATGGTCGATGAGTTTGACCTGCCGCCTGAAATCATCGATCGCCGCGTGCGCAAGATGAAGATGATCTCCCCCTCCAACGTTGAGGTCAACATCGGCAGCACCCTCAAGAATGACGAGTACATCGGCATGTGCCGCCGCGAGGTGCTGGACGGGTTTCTGCGCGATCGCGCGGCCCAGCACGGCGCTAAGCTGATTAACGGCACCGTTCACACCCTCGAAATTCCTACCACCGAGACTGGGGCCTATACCCTGCACTACACCGAGCACCGCGAAGACGGGCTGGTGGGCGACAACCGCTCCCTCCAGGTCGATCTGGTGATCGGGGCCGACGGAGCCAACTCGCGGGTGGCCAAAGCGATTAAGGCGGGCGACTACAACTACGCGATCGCCTTCCAGGAGCGCATTCGCCTGCCCGAAGACAAAATGGCCTACTACGAAGACCTGGCCGAAATGTACGTAGGCAATGACGTCTCCCCCGACTTCTACGCCTGGGTGTTCCCCAAGTATGACCACGTGGCGGTCGGCACCGGCACCATGCGGGTCAACCAGGCCAAAATCAAGAGTCTCCAGGCCGGCATTCGCGCCCGCGCTGCCAAGCGCCTAGAGGGCGGCGAAATCATCAAAGTTGAAGCGCACCCCATCCCCGAGCACCCCCGTCCCCGCCGGGTGGTTGGTCGGGTGGCGCTAGTGGGCGATGCCGCCGGTACCGTCACCAAATCCTCCGGTGAGGGCATCTACTTTGCCGCCAAGTCGGCCCGCATGTGCGCCGAAACCATTGTGGAATTTTCCAACGGCGGAGCTCGCATTCCTACCGAGGCTGACCTCAAGGTTTACCTGAAGCGCTGGGACAAGCAGTACGGCATGACCTACAAAGTGCTGGATCTGCTACAGACGGTGTTCTACCGCTCCGACGCCACCCGCGAGGCCTTTGTCGAAATGTGCTCTGACATGGATGTGCAAAAGCTTACCTTCGACAGCTACCTCTACAAGACCGTGGTGCCCGCCAACCCCCTGGTGCAGATGAAAATCACCGCCAAAACCGTGGGCAGCCTGATTCGCGGCCATGCGCTGGCCCCCACCCGCAGCTGGTAAACCGCGCCGGATAGTCCACTACCGTTCAGTCCTTTCCTGAACCTCGAAAACAGCTGGCTTTGGCAGAAGGTTGCCAAAGCCAGTTTTTTAAGACTTAGAACCTCGGTGTTTTAGCATCTCTCATGCCAAACCCAAACTTTGCCGCACCGCCTGCCGCACCTCGGCACACAGTTCATACATTTCCTCTGCTACCTCTTGATCCGCTGAGAAACCTGGATACCGCACTTCAACAGCGAAGTCAGTCAGCAGTGCTAAGGCTGGGCGAAAGCGCTCCCACTCAGGCTCTACAGGATTAAGTAGCGTTAGCAGAGCCGTCAGGTCATGGATTTTAGGAAAGGAAATGTCAGCGGCCAGCAGCCTTGCTTTGAGATATTTTTCGACACACTGTTGGGTGTGGAAACAAACGGCATCGTAATTTGGCATTTGCTGAACCTGCAATTCTCGGCTAGCCGTGCCAAAATCTCCCTCTGCCTTGTCAATCCACTCCTGTAATGTTGCTGTCGTACAGCACTTTACCGTTGTTAACGATATCTTCTAAAAAAAAGTCCTGCATGGTTAAACGCTGAGTCAAGTATTCAGGAGTTCGCACCAATAAATCAAGGGCAAACCCCGGTCTAACCTGACAACGGATCTCTGCTGCTTTGCGAGCCGGATATCCCTCGAAGGGCAAAACTACTAGCAGATCGACATCGGAGTCGGCAGTGGGTTCACCATAGGCGTAGGAGCCAAATAGAATAATGCGATCGGGGTTAAACTGCTCGGCGATTTGTTGACTCAACGCTTCAATCTGCTGCATGTCAACCATGGGCGATCTCCAGCTGTTTCACCAATTCTGCCATAGCTACCAATACCAAAACCTGTGGAGAGACCCTAGAACTGATACAAATAATGGCTTTGAAGAATCTAGATTCTCCAAAGCCATTTTTCAACGATTGAGTCTCTGCCAGATTTCCTTATTTACCCATGCCCAACTGCTGAGCCTTCTGGTACACCTTGCCCTCGGTTAGCAACGAGGGAGCAATCACCACCTCTACCTGCTGCATTTCTTTAAGGTCTTTAGCCCCCAAGGTGCCCATGCTGGTTTGCAGCGCCCCCAAAAAGTTGTGGGTGCCGTCGTCGAGCTGAGCCGGGCCGCGCAAGATTTGCTCCAGGCTGCCGGTGGTGCCCACCTTGATGCGGGTACCTCGGGGCAGCACCGGGCTGGGAGTCGCCATCCCCCAGTGGAAACCGCGACCCGGTGCTTCGGCGGCGCGGGCAAAGGGCGAGCCAATCATCACCCCGTCGGCACCGCAGGCGATGCACTTGCAGATGTCGCCGCCCGTTACCAGACCGCCGTCGGCCACGATCGCCACATAGCGCCCCGTCTCGGCAAAAAAGTCATCGCGGGCGGCGGCGCAGTCAGCCACCGCCGTTGCCTGAGGAACGCCAATGCCCAGCACGCCGCGCGAGGTACAGGCGGCTCCGGGGCCGATACCGACCATGACGGCGGCGGCTCCAGCCTTCATTAAATTGAGCGCCACGTCGTAGGTGACGCAGTTGCCCAAAATCACCGGCATCGGCATCTCGGCGCAGAAGGCGGCCAGATCGAGCGGGCTGATTTCTGCGGGCGATAGGTGGGCTGTAGACACCACTGTGGCCTGCACAAACACCAGGTCAGCCCCCGCTTCGGCTACCGTCTTGCCAAAGCGAGCCGCCCCGGCGGGAGTCAGGCTGACAGCGGCGACGCCACCGCCCGCTTTAATCGCCTGAATGCGCTGGGTGATCAGCTCGGGCTTGATCGGCTCAGCATAGAGAGACTGCATCAGCCCCACAAACTCGTCTTTGCCCACCGAGGCAATTTGATCGAGAATGGGGTTGGGGTCGTCGTAGCGGGTTTGAATGCCTTCTAAATTCAGCACCCCCAGCGCCCCTAGTTCCGATAGGCGAATCGCCATATCCACATCGACAACGCCGTCCATGGCGCTAGCAATGATCGGAATCTCGCGCTCAATGCCGCCAATCTGCCAACGGGTGTTGGCCAAGCTTGGGTCCAGAGTTCTGGGCCCTGGTACCAGGGCAATTTCATCAATGCCGTACGCTCTGCGGACTACTTTGCCGCGACCAAGTTGTATATTCACGTCCCTCTTTACCCTCTGGGCCAAACCATTAGGTTAGCCTAGCAAAAAAGATTTCTCGCCGTATAGCTATTGGGCTAGAACCCAGCTAGCCACGGCGATACGGCGGCGGGTGATAAGATTGGTCAGGCTAGGGCCAAAGCACTATTGAGAGCACTATTTTTAGCGGGGAAAAAGGGTTGTGAATCTGTCGTCGCTGACGTTTTTGCGCAAAATGCGATCGCCCAACCGCCAGTTTGCCGTCATTGGCCTGGGCCGTTTTGGGCGGGCCGTGTGCGGCACCCTCAACAACCTGGGCTACGAGGTACTGGCGGCCGATACCGATGAGCGCCGAGTCAGCCAGGCGCTGACCGACCAGATTGCCGCCCACGCTCTCCAAATCGATACCACCCAGCCCTCGGCTCTGCGCGAGGCGGGCATTACCGACTTTGACACCGTGATTGTGGCGATCGGTAACTACGTTGAAGAAAGCATTATCACTACCCTCAACCTCAAAGAGGCGGGGGTTAAAAACGTGGTCGCCAAGGCCTCTTCAGAGATTCACGGCAAGCTGCTCGATCGCGTGGGGGCCGATCACGTGGTCTTTCCTGAGCACGAAATGGGCTGCGAACTGGCGCGATCGCTCACCACCCCCGGCATCCTCGACCGCTTTGAGATCGACCCCAACCACTGCATTGCCGAAGTGATTGTGCCCAAGGCCTTCGACCAGAAGACCATTGTTGACCTCGATCTGCGCAACCGCTATGAGCTGACTCTGCTGGCGATCAGTCAGGATAACGATCCCGACCAGTTTGAGATTAACCCCAGCCCGGTCACCCGGCTTAAGGCGGGCGGGCTCATGGTGGTAATCGGCAGCAACAAAGGTTTAGAACGTCTACCGGTGTAGCCCATGCGCGTGATTGGTTTAATTAGCGGTACCTCCGTCGACGGCATCGACGCCGCGCTGGTAGACGTGAGCGGGCAGGGCTATGCACTCACCCTTTCCTTCATTGACGGGCTGACCTGGCCCTACCCCGCCGAGCTACAGCAGCAGATTTTGGCCCTCTGCGCTGGGGAAGCGGTCAGCTTAGAGAACCTGGCTCGCTTAGACGATGCCGTAGCCCACAGCTTTGCCGATGCGGCCCAGGCGCTCATGACCCAGGCTGGCACCGCTGATCTGGTGGCCTCCCATGGCCAAACGATATTTCACCGCCCGGTGGGTCGTCCGACCCTGATGCACCAGGGGCCCATTCAGCTGGCTTACACAGTCCAGCTGGGGCGCGGCGCCGTGCTGGCGCAAAGACTGGGTCGGCCTACGGTCAGCGACTTTCGCCAGGCTGACATTGAGGCTGGGGGCGAAGGTGCCCCCCTAGCCCCAGTGCTAGACTGCTGTCTGCTCAGCCACCCCACCGAGCGGCGCTGCGTGCAAAATTTGGGCGGTATTGGCAACGTCGCCTACCTGCCCCCGTGGAATCGCCAGGGCAGCCCGCCCAAGGTGCTGGGGTGGGATACTGGGCCGGCCAATTCTTTAATCGACATCGCTATCCACACCCTCTCTGAGGGCACCCTCACCTACGACATTGACGGAGCCTGGGCCGCTCAAGGAAGCCCCTGTTTATCGCTGGTCAACGACTGGCTTGAGCACCCCTACTTTCTACAGCCACCGCCAAAGTCTACCGGGCGCGAGCTGTTTGGCTGGGAGTTTTTTCAGCGGTGTCACCAGGCGGTTCAAAGGCAAGGTCTAAGTGCCGTAGACACCATCGCCACGCTAACGGAGTTTACCGCCGCTTCGGTGGCCCGCGAATATCGCGCCTTTTTGCCTGCCCTGCCCGATCGGGTGTTGGTGAGCGGCGGCGGCAGCCACAATCCGGTATTGATGGCTCGCCTCCAGGCCCATCTGCCCGAGTGCCCTGTGCAAACCACCGATGCGCTGGGGCTGTCGGCCAGCTACAAAGAGGCGATCGCCTTTGCCGTCCTGGGCTACTGGCAGCGCCAGGGCTTTGCCGGCAACCTGCCCACCGTCACCGGAGCCAGTGGTCCCAGGGTCCTCGGACGGGTCAGCGATCCCCTGCTAAACCCCTAAGCCTAAGGGCTCAGTACAAGGACAAAAGTTGGAGCGCCTGATTGAACTCAGTGCGGCGCAAGGTGAGATCGCAGGAGATACGCCGCAGGAAGTCACAGCCAAGCCGGAATAGACTCTTGGCCCTTCGCCCATGTGACTTTAGCGGAATCGGC